>JAFUBV010000283.1 GCA_017460025.1 Methanobrevibacter sp.
AATAGGAACCGTGCAAAAATTGAGCGTTTAATTCTTTGATAAATGAAGTCTTATACAATTTATTAAACGGAGCATGGGAAATTTTAAAAAGAATATCCAAAACATCGTTGTAATTAAAGTTTCCAGTATAAAAAGAGGAATCTATGACATCCAAATTAGTAAATGAACTTTCACTATACTCGCCGGAATCTTCATTATAGAATTTGAATTTAAACATTGTAATATCAGAATCGAAACCCTTTACATGATCATATAATGATTCCAATGCGTTTTCCTCCAGCCAGTCATCAGAATCGACGAATAGGATATAATCGCCTTGAACTTCCTTAATTCCAGAATTTCGGGCTCCACTTAACCCCTGATTTTCCTGACTTATAATTTTAAATCTGGAATCTGTCAAAGCATAGCCTTCAAGAATGCTTAAAGATAAATCAGTAGACCCGTCATTTACACAAATAACCTCAAAATCTTTGAATGTCTGATTAACCAAGCTGTCCAAACATTTTCGAAGGTAATCTGCAACATTATAAACAGGCAAAACCACTGAAATCTTTACGCTCATATCCTCACCGTTTATTTGTTTCCATACATTTTTTCATAGTATTGCTGGTATTCGCCGCTTTTTACTTGGTCCATCCAGTCCTGGTTGTCAAGATACCATTGTATGGTTTCCTTGATACCTGTTTCAAATGTGTATTTTGGTTCCCAGCCAAGTTCATTGCGGATTTTATCAGCGTCAATTGCATATCTGCGGTCGTGCCCAAGACGGTCTTTGACAAACTCAATCAATGATTCATCTTTTCCCAATGCTTCAAGTATAAGTTTTACAATCTGGATGTTTTGTCTTTCGTTGTGTCCGCCAATGTTGTAGACTTCTCCAAGTTTTCCTTCGTGCAATACCAAATCTATTGCTTGACAGTGATCGTAGACATGCAGCCAGTCACGAATGTTTTTTCCGTCACCGTAAATAGGTAATTTTTTGTCTTCGAGTGCATTGGATATCATTAACGGTATCAGTTTTTCCGGGAACTGATAAGGACCGTAATTGTTGGAACATCTTGTGATGTTTATTGGTAAGTCGAATGTTTCGTAGTATGCTCTTGTGATTAGGTCTCCTCCGGCTTTTGATGCTGAGTATGGGCTGTTTGGCTGTAAAGGAGTGGTTTCTGTGAAATATCCAGTTTCGCCTAATGTTCCGTAAACCTCATCAGTTGAAATCTGAATGTATTTTTCAACTCCAAACTCTTTAGCCGCATTCAATAAGACCTGCGTTCCTAAAACATTGGATTTTATGAAGATTTCAGGATCAGTAATGCTTCTGTCAACATGGCTTTCGGCAGCGAAATTAATAACATAATCCACTTTAGAAACCAAATCGTCAACCAATTCCTTATCACGGATATCACCTTTAACAAAGGTATAATTATCCATATCCTCAATATCTTTCAAATTCTCAAGATTACCACAATAAGTCAAAGCATCCAAGTTAATTATATCGTAATCAGAATACTTATCAAGCATATACTTTACAAAATTACTGCCTATGAATCCAGCACCACCAGTTATTAAAATTTTAGACATTTTATTACACCTTAATATTTAATTTGTGATTCGGCTAAAGTAGGCCATTGCTTATCCTTATCTGAAAAAATCAACTCATCAATATCATCAATTGGCCATTCAATTCCAATATCAGGATCATTCCAAATAATACCGCCTTCATCTTCACCATGATAAAACTCAGTACATTTATAAACAAATTCTGCAGTATCGGATAAGACAACAAAACCGTGGGCAAAGCAAGGAGGGATGTACAACTGTTTTTTATTCTCTTCAGACAAAATAGCTCCAAACCATTTACCATAAGTAGGAGAATCTGCCCTTAAATCCACACCAACATCAAAAACTTCCCCTCTGATAACACGGACAAGCTTACCCTGAGGATACTTTAACTGCAAATGAAGACCCCTTAACACACCTTTTGTGGATGAGGACTGATTATCCTGAACAAAAGTTAAATCATAACCTGCTTCCTTAAAATCATTTTCTTGATAAGTTTCCATAAAATAACCACGATTATCACAGAAAACAGCAGGGTCGACTAAAATCATGCCTTCAATATCGCATTCGGTAAATTTAAATTGACCCATAAATATTAATCCTCCTTAACTAAATTAAATAAATACTGACCATAATCAGTCTTTTTAAACTCACTAGCCGTTTCAAGCAATTTTTCTTTTGAAATATAGCCTTTATTATATGCAATCTCTTCAAGACATGCAATATATAGGCTTTGTCTTTTCTGAACTGTTTCAATGAAGTTTGCAGCTTCCAAAAGACCTGTGTGTGTTCCCGTATCCAGCCATGCCATTCCACGGCCTAATAGTTCAACTTTGAGTTTTCCACGTTTTAAGTATTCTTCGTTTACTGATGTAATTTCTACTTCTCCCCTTTCGGAAGGTTCGACATTTTTTGCAATTTCAATTACATCATTGTCATAGAAGTATAATCCAGGTACAATATAGTTGGATTTTGGCTTTTCAGGCTTTTCTTCAACAGATAAAACATTCCATTCATCGTCAAACTCAACAACACCGAAAGCTTCTGGATTTTTTGTATAGTAACCGAAAATTACTGCGCCTTCTTTTAGTTTAGTTGCTCTTTGTAAAATCTCTGTGAATCTGTGTCCGTGGAAAATGTTATCTCCTAAAATTAAGGCAACATTATCATCACCAATGAAATCTTCACCAACGATAAATGCTTCCGCAAGGCCATTAGGATGTTCCTGAACGGCATACTCAAATCTAATGCCTAAAGAAGATCCGTCACCCAACAAATCCTTATACATTGGTAAATCCCTAGGAGTAGAAATAATCAAAATCTCCTTAATATCTGCTAACATCAAAACAGAAATAGGATAATAAATCATTGGTTTATCATATAACGGTAATAACTGTTTAGAAACCGCCTTAGTAATAGGATACAAACGAGTTCCAGAACCACCAGCAAGTACAATACCTTTCATAAAAATCACTTATTACATAAATATGAATAATATTTTATAACTAATAATTAATTAAAATAACTGTTAAAAATAAAAATAAAAAATAGGAAAATTAAATTTCAAGGTTTGCAAGCTCTTCCTCAGATGCCTTTTTGGCCGCTTCAACATAAGCATCACAAACATCTTTAATCAAACCATCCCTGACAACCTTACCGTGGTCAAGACATATTACCCTGTTACACATGGATCTTATTGTACCAACAGAGTGTGAAACAAGCAATACTGTAGTACCAGTATTCATCATTGATTTTAGCTTATCTCCACTTTTTTTCTGGAATCTTACATCCCCAACAGAGAGAATTTCATCCAAAATCAATATTTCAGGTTCAACAAGAGTAGCAACAGCAAATCCTAACTTAGCTATCATACCTGAAGAATAGTTCTTAATAGGAAGCTCCATAAACTCTTCCAATTCTGAAAATTCAACTATTTCATCATATTTACTTTCTAAAAATTCTCTTGAATAACCTAAAATAGCTCCATTTAAGAAAACGTTTTCTCTTCCACTGTAATTATGGTCAAAACCAGCACCCAATTCAAGTAAAGGCGCAATTTTACCGTTAATGTGGATTGATCCGGATGAAGGCCTTAAAACTCCAGACAATATTTTTAGAAGCGTACTTTTTCCGGCACCATTAAATCCGATGATTCCAACACGTTCACCTTTATTAACAGTGAATGAAACATCCTTTAATGCCTGAAACTTAGATTTAGGTTTTAGTTCACGTTTAACCCATTTGATTGCATATTCTTTGAGATTATCAACCTTTTCCTGAGCCTTTTGGAATTCACGATTGACATTATTTACTTCAATGACAACTTCCTTATTGAGTAGCTGATATTCCTCATCGGAATCAAGCTGACTATCCCATTTTAAAAGAGAATCCTCATAAACATTATATTCATGTTCGTAGCCTTCAGGATGAACTTCCACATAGAAATGAGCTCCGGTTCCTGTGAATTTATTATATGCGCTAAGTTCCTTTATTCCTTCGCTCACACATTTCAATTCCAACCTTATACGACTCATACCTCGGCCGGTGACACCAGTGTGCCAGATTAGTGTGTCTTGATTGAATATGTCCTTATCATAAATGATTTCCTGATCTTCCATTAATTTATCAAAATCAAAACGGTCTTCTTCATAGTCAATATCATTGACATCCACTTTACCTTTTTCATCAGACCCGAAATAATGATTTATAATTTCCAAACCTTCAGGCAAGTTGATTTTAATGTCTTGCTTATCCTTACAGATACCATTGAAATTATTGAACAGTATTGTATATATGAAAGTTTCCCCGATACTTTTCTGTAATGGTTTTTCCTTAACAGGGAATCCCTGTCCATTAAAACTTCCTATTACAAATCTCTGTTCCTCATAATTGACAGATATCCTAATAAAATCAAATAGTAATTGGCCTGAAAATTCACTTACATTCTCGTCAAAAATAACTTCAACACCGAAATCCTCACTGTTCAGCTCATCAGGAGATATATTATTTCCTTCAAATAAAACAGACCTTTCAATTGGAGAAACGGTAGGTGAATAAAGGGCTTTAGTCTCACAATCTTTTTTAATATTGACTAATATTATTAAAGGAGGGTCCAATTCAATGCTATTTTGAGAAGAATCCCTATGATAATCTAATCTAATATCAATTGCATGAATCTTACATTCAGCGGGAATATTGAATTTGAAATCACTGACAATGAAAGAATTTGGCTTTTCAT
>JAFUBV010000284.1 GCA_017460025.1 Methanobrevibacter sp.
ATCTTCAAGCTTTTTCAATACCTTGGCAATGTTTCCCTTGCTTTGGCAAAACATTTTAACAAGATCATCCTGTGAACATTCGGGATTGTCATGGATATACATGATATAGCGGACATTATGTCCCAAATCCAAATCTTTGATTTTTGAATCCATGTATTTCTGCTGATTCAGGGAAATGTTATGTATCCAAGCAATCAAGGGCGAATCATCTTTGATAGCTTGAAAAACCTCTTCGCTCATTTTTTCACCTAATTATTAATTTATTTTATATATAAATAAATGTTTCTTTTGAAACAGTTTATTTTGAAACATTATTTAGGTGAATATTCAGGGAATTTTCAGAAAAGTTTCAGAAAAGTTTCAGAAAAGTTTTAGTGAATCTTAATGAAAGTTTAAGGGAATTTTCATGATTAAAATTAAATATTAAGAATAATAAAGAAGAATATAAAAAATATAGGGGGTTATCAATGAATAAATTCAGAAGAAAAATCTATCATAACCGTGACAAAAAATACAAAACTTCATTGCTCAACCACAATACATATTTGAACTAAATAACATTGATGAAGAAGTAATAAGAGTCATACCAACTGAATATTTAGATGCCAAATTATCAGAAAAAAGACTAGACTTCGCCATCGAATGCAGATCAGGAAACATCTATGACATAGAATGTGAAACATCACCTGTTGATGATCAAACTGCAGACAAAACATGGAATTATATGAAAAGTCTTCATTGGAAGTCTAAAAATGACATATACAGTCTAATAATCTCATTATACGAAAAAAATAAAATTCCAATAAAACTAATTGTAACAACAACACACAACCCCATACTATGCGAAATGAAAAAATTTAATGGTGACAAAAATTTAAATAAGATAAAAAAGAAATTTGAATCCAACAAAGAATTAACCACACACGACTGTGCAATTATTGAAACCATCCCAGATATGCAAAATTCTCGAAATCCTGAAGTTATTGTAGAAAAATTGTGCCATATTATCCACGATGGCAAAATAAGCAATGAAAACAGAATTACAATTCAATCAACAATGTTTTTAAACATTGATTATTACGTAAAAGAAGAGAATAAAAGAAAAGAATTAATGGAGATGATTGATGTGGAAAACTCTCATAAATCAGAATTTATGAAATGGCAGAACGAATTTGAAAAAAAAGGAGAAAAAATATGTGAAAAAAGAGGTGAAAAAAAAGGAGAACTAAAAGCAACTACAGATATAGTAACATCAATGTTGGAAACGTTAACTCCAAAAGAAATAACAAAACTAACCAAAATACCACTATCAGTAATTAATGAAATAGCAAAACAAATTAACATTTAATTGGGGAAAAATAACCTTCTCCAATTAAAAAAAAACACCTTAAAGGAGATAAAAATATGAAAAACCATCCACTATCAGAATTTTGCATGTGGCAAGAAGCTTATGGGAAAACTAGAGAAAAAAAAGGACTAAAAGAAGGATATTTCCTAGGAAGATTGGAAGTTGAAACTGAAATAGATACAGAACCCTTTGAAAAAATGAATATTTATGAACTGGAAAAGTTAACAGAAATCCTTATTTCAGTATTTGGAAATAATAAACAAAGATATTGGTTGAAGATTAAAAAAATCATGCATTTAAAAAAGATTAAAACTTTCTATTACATAACCAAATCAAGATTTTATGACAAAATTTTAATGCAATTGCTTTGTGAATATACTGAATCTGAAGATTATATCAGAAATATTAAACTAGAGGAAGGCATTGAAATAGGAAAAAAGAAAGCTAAAAGAGAAATTGTTTCAAAAATGCTTAAAACCATGACACCAAGGGAGATATCAAAAATTACAGAAATTCCACTAGAATCAATTAATAAAATAAAAAAATTAGATTAAGAAATGGATCTGACTTTTGTCCATATCATCTAATGTATGGGGCTTGACTTCACCATCAGGAATACCTAAGGCTAAAATACCTACAATACGGAAATAGTCATCAATTTTTACAATGCCTCGAACCAGCTTTTCAGCATCTTCGCCTTCAGCGGATTTTCTTAAGTGAATCTGTATCCAACAGCTTCCAACACCGACATTTGCAGCCATCAGATGCATGAATGACAATGCGATTGATGAGTCCTCTATCCATGTGTCCGCTTTTAATGTGTTTGCAATGACAACTATTGCCTTATCTGCACCTGCTAAAAACTGGGAACCGTGCTGTTTTACTTCAGATAAATCCTTTAGAGTTTTCTTATCTGAAACTACAAGAAAACTGCATGGCTTTCTGTTCATGCTTGTAGGGGCGAGAAGACCTGCCTTTAATATTTCGTTAAGCTGATTTTTTGTAACCTCCTCACCAGTGAATTTACGAACGCTTCTCCTTTTGAGCAAAACATCATCAAAATCCATTTAATCATCTCCAAATTCCTTTTCAAGCAATATTGTAACAGGACCATTGTTTAGAAGTGAAACTTTCATAAATGCACCGAACTGGCCTGTTTCAACTTCAATTTCCTCGCTGCATTTTTCAACAAAATAATCAAAGAGCTTTGTGGCATCTGATGGATTTAATGCCTTGTGAAATGAAGGCCTGTTCTTTTTGACCTTGCCATATAATGTGAACTGGGGAACAAGCAATAGCTTACCAGACACATCCTTGACGGATTTATTCATTTTCCCATCTTCATCTGCAAATATTCTAAGCTTTACAAGTTTTCGCGCAAGATAATCGGCTTCACGGGTTGTGTCATTTTCTCCGAATCCGACCAGAACCATAAGTCCCTCTTCAATTTCACCTACAGTATCATTTTCCACTTCAACGCTTGCACTGGTGACTCTTTGAACAACCAATTTCATGAAAAATTACTCCAAAAAAAAGAATATTGTGGGAAAATTAAATTCCCTTTTATTTGTTCATTGCTTTTTCAACTGCCACTGCCACAGCTACGCTTGCACCGACCATCGGATTGTTACCCATACCGATCAATCCCATCATTTCCACGTGAGCAGGAACTGAAGATGAACCTGCAAACTGAGCATCTGAATGCATTCTTCCCATAGTGTCTGTCATACCATAGGATGCAGGACCTGCTGCCATGTTGTCAGGGTGCAGGGTTCTTCCGGTACCTCCTCCGGATGCAACTGAGAAGTATTTCTTGCCCTGTTCGATGCATTCCTTCTTATAGGTTGCGGCTACAGGATGCTGGAATCTGGTTGGGTTTGTTGAGTTACCTGTAATTGACACGTCAACCCCTTCAAGATGCATTATCGCAACACCTTCACGAACATCATCGGCACCGTAACATCTTACCTTTGCCCTTTCACCATCGGAATATGCTTTTTCACGAACGACTTTGACTTCACCGGTAAAGTAATCAAATTCAGTCTGCACATATGTAAAACCATTGATTCTTGAAATGATTAATGCAGCATCCTTTCCCAAACCGTTGAGAATAACTCTTAAAGGCTCTTCACGTACCTGATTAGCTGAGTTTGCAATACCTATTGCTCCTTCAGCAGCTGCGAAACTTTCGTGACCTGCAAGAAATGCAAAACAGCTTGACTCTTCACTTAAAAGCATTGAAGCAAGGTTACCATGACCTAATCCAACTTTTCTGTCGTCTGCAACACTTCCAGGAATGCAGAATGACTGGAGCCCTTCGCCTATTGCTTTTGCAGCATCTGCAGCTTTGGTGCAGTCCTTTTTAATTGCAATTGCAGCTCCAACGGTATATGCCCAGCAGGCGTTTTCAAAGCAAATTGGCTGAACACCTTTTACAATTTCATATGGGTCGAAACCTTTGTCAAGACAAACCTGTCTGGCTTCCTCCAAGTCCTTAATATCATATTTGTTAAGTACAGGAAGTATCTGATCTATTCTTCTTTCATAACTTTCAAATAAACTCATAATTCCACCCATAATCATTCTTTTCTAGGATCAATTGTTTTAACTGCATCATCAAATCTACCGTATTGACCGCTGGCCTTTTCAATGGCTTCCACAGGATCAACACCATCTTTGATGGCATCAAGCATGATTCCCAGATTGATATATTTATATCCTATAATTTCGTCATCTTCATCAAGAGCAATTTCGGTAATGTATCCTTCAGTAAGCTCCAAATATCTTGGGCCTTTTTTATTTGTTGAATAGATTGTACCTACCTGACTTCTGTGTCCTTTACCCAAATCCTCAAGGCCTGCTCCGATAGGAAGACCGTCTTCTGAAAATGCGGACTGGGTTCTTCCATAAACGATTTGTAAGAACAATTCACGCATAGCTGTATTGATTGCATCACAAACCAAATCAGTATTCAATGCTTCAAGAATGGTTTTTCCAATCAGGATTTCACCGGACATTGCAGCTGAATGAGTCATACCGGAGCATCCGATAGTCTCAACCAAAGCTTCCTCAATAATACCGTCTTTAACGTTTAAGGTTAATTTACAGCATCCTTGTTGCGGTGCACACCAGCCTATACCATGAGTCAAACCGGAAATATCAGAGATTTCTTTGGATTTAACCCACCTACCTTCTTCAGGTATTGGTGCAGGACCATGATTTGCCCCTTTAGCAACAGGACACATATTTTCTACTTCATTTGAATATATCATTTTCAATCTCCATGAATAATTAATACTATATTTGTCTAATCATAATATTAAATTATTCTAAAAAAATTTAGCAAAGAAATATTTCTTAATCAAAAAAAGTCTTATCATAACCAATGTCTTAATGTGAGATTAAAAAACCTCACAAAATTCCCAAGACATTGATTTACATCCAACCATGCTTTGTTTAGTTAAATAATAATTCA
>JAFUBV010000285.1 GCA_017460025.1 Methanobrevibacter sp.
ATTTTTTTAGATGTCTTATCAAAACATTTCATGAAAATATATCCGAGCCCTATGGAGATTGCTGCAGGAATAATAAAACTGATTATGTCAAATTCAAAATAGATTATGTCTATTAATAGCGGAATCAAACACATAATTCCGATTCCAATCATTATTATTCCCGAGTTTTTTGCAACAAGCATTAAATCGGTCTTGGTTACATACCTCATTATTTTAATAATTGGCCGTATATCTATATAAATTTATACGCAATTATTTTCGTTTATTCGTGTTATTTTTTTATATTTTTAATAATAACATTTTATGATGTATTGATTTTTTGTTATACTTATTAA
Source organism: Methanobrevibacter sp. (assembly GCA_017460025.1). Lineage (GTDB taxonomy): Archaea > Methanobacteriota > Methanobacteria > Methanobacteriales > Methanobacteriaceae > Methanocatella. Next base: position 336 of record JAFUBV010000285.1, read on the forward strand.
ACTTGGTGGATATAATAATAAACTATGTATGATAAAGTATTTATTCATTATAAATGTAGGTATATTTTTGTTATAATATGGTACGAATTTTCGATAAATTCATTCCTAAATTCATATAAATTCTGTTTTCTAAGTTTGATTTTTTGCTTAATTAAAGATATTATAGCTATTTGAAAAGTTGATACTATTCATAAAAAATTTTTAAATTATCGAATCATTCCATAAAATGTTTATTAATGAATATTATTGTATATAAAAATGCTTATTTTTTTAATCTTTTTGAAAACATTTATATAATAATAAGGCCTATTTATTAGTAGGAAGGAAACTTCCTTCCGACTATAATTATAAAATTAATTTTGGTCAGTGAAGTTTCCTCATTCCCCATTATTCAACAATGAATAATGCAGTAAAATAATGGTGTGAAAAAATGTCAGCAAGAGATGATAAATTAGATCAAATTATAAAGACTGTTGAAGTAAATGATATACAATTTTTGAAATTACAATTCTCCGATATACATGGTTTGCCAAAAAGTATGGCTGTACCTCTTAAAAAAGCGGATGATATTGAAGATATTGTAAATGATGGATTATTATTTGACGGATCATCAGTAGCAGGATTAGCTTCAATTAATGACAGTGACTTACTTGCAAAACCTGATATTAACACCTTCTCAACAATCCCATGGAGACCTGAAATAAAAGGTACTAGTAGATTTATCTGTGATATTTTCACTACTGATGGAAAACCATATGACGGTGATCCAAGAGGAGTACTTAAAAAATCATTAAAATTAGCAGAAGAAAGAGGATATCAATTCAATATGGGTCCAGAACCAGAATTTTTCATCATAACCAAAGATGAAAATGGAAATTATGTGCCTGCAGATGAAGCTGAATACTTTGATGTAGAGCCATTGGACCAAGGTACTGATATCAGAAGAGAAATTGTGTTAGGTTTAGAAAAATTAGATTTCGATGTTGAAGTAAGCCACCACGAAGTAGCAGCAGGACAACATGAAGTTGACTTTAAATATGCAGATGCTTTAAAAACAGCTGATGCTGTTATAACATTCAAAGAAGCTGTTAAAGCAGTAGTTAATAAATTAGGCTTTAAAGCAACATTCATGCCAAAACCATTCTTAGGAATTAATGGTAGTGGAATGCACTGTAATCAAAGTTTGTTTAAAGACGGAAAAAATATCTTCTATGACCCGGACACTGAAAATCAAATTTCTCAAGAGGCATTATACTTCATTGGAGGATTATTGAAACATGCACCAGCTTTATCATCAATTTTATCCCCAACAGTTAATTCCTATAAACGTTTAGTGCCAGGTTATGAAGCACCATGTTACATAGCTTACGGATTTAAAAACAGGTCCACATTATTAAGAATCCCAGCATCCCGTGGATTAGGTACAAGGATTGAATGCAGGTCTGCAGATCCTTCATGTAACCCTTACTTGGCATTTGCAGTATTGCTTGAAGCAGGACTCGATGGTATGGACAATAAAATCGACCCTGGTGAACCAACTGAAGAAAACTTATTCGCATATTCTGAAGATGAAATCGCTGAAAAAGGAATTAGCAGCTTACCTACAAGTTTATGGGAAGCATATCATTCATTAGAAGAGGATGAAGTAATTAAAAATGCTTTAGGAGAAAAAGTATTCAACCAATTCTACACTATCAAAAGAGCTGAGTGGGATGCTTACAGAATACAGGTATTCGATTATGAAAGAGACGAGTATCTAAATGTATAGATCATTGAAATATGGTGGCGGAATCAATCCCACCATCATTTCTATTTTTTTGGAGGTTTAAGAAGTTAAAAAGTGATGAAAAAATAATTTTTTTTGGAATTTTAGAATTATTTTTAAGGCATATGATTGAAAGTTCATGATTATTATTTTTAAGGCATATTGTAATTTGTTTATTAAGGCATATGATGAATAAAATTTGTTTCAATATGTGTATTCGCCGATATTTTATTTGGAGGTAAAAAAATGTGTGGAATAGCAGGTGTAATATACAAAGATGGAAAAACTCATCCCGTTGGGGATGCATTAACCTCAATGCTTGAATCATTACAGCACAGAGGTCCGGATTCAGCAGGTTATGCAATTTACGGCAGTTTGAATTTCGCTGAAAATTATTATCAATTAAACATTGAAGTACAAAGAAGAAGAGGTACATTAGACAATTTAAAATCATTATTAACTCAATTTAGTCCAATATTTGAAGAACGTCTTGTCGAGTCTGTAGGTGGCTCAGATGTATACAAATGTAAAATAGCATTGGATGAATTCTCTCTTTTACAGCCATGCATCAGAGAAATTGATGAGCTTGAAAACGTAAGAGTTATCAACGGTTCACATTCATTTGAAATGATAAAAGATGTGGGGCAGGTAAAAGACATTGCAGAGCGTTTTGATGTCCCAAACAGAATGGGAACCCATGGAATAGGACACACACGTTTTGCAACTGAAAGTGGTGTTGACCGCTATCATGCACACCCATATCAAAGCTACATCATACCGGATATTACTGTAGTGCATAATGGGCAAATCACCAATTACTGGAAAATAAGAGATCCTCTTGAAAGAAAAGGACACACTTTCGAATCATTCAATGATACGGAGTGCATTGTTCATTATATGGCTGATAAGCTTAATCAGGGATATAAATTAGAGGAAGCTTTGGATCAGGCAGTCATAGATTTGGATGGTCCTTTTTCAATATTGGTTGGAACTCCTAACGGTATTGGTATTGCAAAGGATAAACTTGGTCTAAGGCCTGGTGTTATGGTTGAAACTGATGAGGTCTTTGCCATAGCTTCAGAGGAAATGGCATTGCATAATGTTATAGATTCAGACCAGATAGAACAGATTGCTCCTGGTGAAACGAGGGCTTATACTATTTAATGGGGGTTTTGTCCATGAAAGAATACGTTATTAATGCAAAAGATATGGATGCAAAAGAGTTAAACCGTACCATAAAAGAACAAGCGGTCTATCATGATAAACTCATTATTAATAATCCCGAATCCAGACACAATATCTGTGCAGGTCTTTGTGAAGATATAGAAATAGAAATCAATGGTTCTGCAGGATATTTTGTCGGAACAATGGTTAACGGTCCAAAAATACACATCAATGGAAATGCAGGATGGTTTGCTGGAGATAATATGACAAAAGGTGAGCTAATCATCGAAGGTACTGCAGGTGATGGTGCAGGACAGGGAATCTATGGCGGAACAGTCATAGTAAACGGAAGCGTAGGTTCAAGAACTGGCGAAATCATGAAAGGCGGAACAGTCATAATTGGCGGAAATAGCGGATATATGACCGGACTTCTTATGATGGGAGGCAGACTCATAATACTTGGTGATGTAACTGATGATGTCGGTGAATCAATTATGAGAGGAAGCATTTACGTTCTTGGAAATGTAAAAAGTTTAGGAAAAAATGCGGTTATGGAAAAAGCCACTCTTGAAGACCAAAAAGATCTAAAAGAGATTTTAACAAAATACGGCTTTGAACTGACTGATATAGACTATACAAATTTTAAAAAAATAGTTAATATGCAATAGGAGCTGAAAAAATGAGTGAACATAGAATTGCTATGGTTGGAACACCGTGTGAAATTATGGCAGCATCCAAACTACAATATTTTACTGACAGCCCTATTGGTGTTAAACTGGGCTTATTCTGTATGGAGAACTTTTCATACAAATACTTTGGAAATCTCCTAGAGGAATATGATTTGAAAATGGATGATATTGAAAAATTTCAAATCACTAAAGGATTTGTATTTTTATTGCTGAAAACTAAAGAAACCGTAAAAATACCTCTATCCGTAGCTAAAAGAGTAATTAGAAAAAACTGTAATTTATGTGTTGAGCTAACTTCAGAAACTTCTGATATTTCAGTTGGTTCAATCGGATCTGAAGACGGCTGGTCAACACTGATAATCAGGACTAAAAAAGGTGAAGAGATAGTTAATGGGGCAATTGAACAGAAATTCATTGAAACTAAAGACCTTACTGAATCACAATTCAAATTATTAAACAGACTTGCGGAAACTAAAATAAACAATAATCTGGAGAATATTGAAAAAATGGAATTCTTTGCAAGGCCTGTCTTATACCAGAGGGATAAATCCGACAATTCAATCAATAAGGAAATCTCAGAATCCAACTTCTTGGATTTGAAATATAATGTCATAGATATCGGAGCATGTGTGCTTTGCGGAGCTTGCGAATATGTATGTCCTGATAAATTGATAACAATAGATGATACTAAACCTAGAATAAAAGGCGAATGTCCTCCGGACTGCCATGAATGCTTTGCAGTCTGTCCGAGAACTTTCATTCCAGAAGATTTAAGAAATGACAGTTCAAAAGCTATTGGGGACTTTATGAAAATCATATCAGTCAAATCCTTAAAGCATACTCAGGGTCAGGACGGATCCATTGTTACAACATTGCTTGATTATTTATTGACCAATGATATTGTAACAGATGCACTTATTGTCGATAAGGATGAATACTTCGCTTGGAAACCTTATGCTAAAATAACTAATGACATAGATGAGGTTGTTAAATCAGGAGGAACAAAATATTCGGTCTGTCCGGTATTCAAACCATTAAGAAATATCAATGAGGGGGTGAATTAAATGCCATTCACTGTTGAAAGAAAAACAGAAATATGTAAACAGAACAACGACAGGCCTGGATGTTGCTGGTATTTATGTGACAATCCAAAGAAATCCTCATGTAAAAACTGTTACAGCTGCTATTCAAACTGCCCTCATGACGTATACGAAGTAATTAATGATGAACCGTATCCGATACATCAGGAAAACTGTGTGGGATGTAAAATCTGTGAGGAAATGTGTCCTACACACGCAATATATGTCAGGCCTCTGGCTGATGAAGGAAGAGGAATATGGTCAAATTCCACAATGGTTGAAATCAAACGGAAAAGTCAGACTGGAGTATATAAAGTACGTGGGTGTGGATTAACTAGAAAAATCCCAACATTTGATGATTTAAGCATATTG
>JAFUBV010000286.1 GCA_017460025.1 Methanobrevibacter sp.
CAATGTCCGGATAAATTTTTCCATAAATCTCCATAACACTTTTATTGGGAACAATATTGCATGAAGACTCAGTTAACATTTCTTTAAAGAATCCTCTCCATTTATTTAGGATTTCATCAGTGGAAAGAGAATCATCTTTAGAAATTCCACTGCATTTTTCACATCTGAAGTTACAATATTCACAACTTTCATCAACTAAATGCACAGACGGGCATAAATAATAAAAGTCATGTAGATTAACCAAAAATGGAATTGATTTTTTTGTTATGATATTAATTAAATCAAAACTATGATTAATTAAATGATTAATATGAACAATACCTATGTCTAATTTTGAAAGGATTTCATCATAAACGATAGCTAAATCATCATTGAAAAAAATGCTATTAAAGTTACTCTCGGAAATGATATTATCATCATTGTCAATGACTGAAAAATCAGTACTGAAACTTATTGGATAATTGGCAATCTTATCCAATGAATCTCCATATTGCCATAATTCGACATCCTCACCATCAGAAGTTAAAATAAAAGCGGAGTATTCATCAGGAAGATGCTGGATAATATCCATATTCAGAAATCCTGTACCTCCGACAGTGCCGATTTTTTCATGAAGGATAAAAAGAATATTCTTATTAGAAGAATTAAATTCTGATAAATCAATATTTTCGGGTTTTATTTGCCTGTTATCTTTGATTCCATATAATGCATAATGAAGCAGTGGATTGATGTTAACGTCATCATAGTGATTTTTATAGAAAACACCATCAAATTCATTATTTGGTTTTTTACCCTCGCTAAACCCGAAAAAAATATAATGAAGCAGAGGGTCCATACTGGAATTTTTAACTTTAGGATACTTATCTAAATAAAATTTGTCATCGAATAAATTGTTTTTGCGAACAGCATCATATCCATCAATAATTTCTTTAGCACTATTTTCATCCTTTACTTTATAAGAAATATATTTATGGGGAAATTTAGCAAAAATTTTATTCTTAAAACTCATATCCATCAGTCAAAATTTTTTCAAGTTTGTCTAAAAACTCACTGACAAAGTCATTTTCGATATAAATGTCGCTTTTAATGCTTTTATCAAATGAAAGAGAAATATCAAAATCACTGGAATCTGAAGTATCTTTATCAATGACTAAAACCTTAATGATATCTGATCTTGAAATTAGCTCATTTACATCATATTTATCTGTGAATGAAAGTAGAATATCAGCCGAATTACCAATATAATGATTTTTCATGTTAGTGATTAATTCGACAGTATAATTAAGTTCATTGAATTTTTTAGATATCTCAGAGATAATTTTCTGGTTTTGGGTGAAATTATCATCAATGATTGTGATTTTAAGTTTTTTATCTGTAAAAAATCCTTTATCATGTATTTTATCTAAAAGCAAATTCCTTGAAAGAAATTGGCCCCACTTATCCCAAAATATTGAATAATTATTCTTATCGTTTTCAAAATAGCTTTTTGATTTAACCCTTGTACTGGATTCATGATGGAAAAGCAGTGCATTGGCTGCAAACATTACATCAAAATTATTCTCATACAATTTTAAACAGAAGTCGACATCTTCAAGGCCGTAGTTATAATCTTCACATAGCCCTCCAACATCCTCATAAACCTTTTTGTCAACAAGCATTACAGCACCAGTAACAGCAATGCAATAGTTATTTTGTGTTAATGCTGAATCGAAGATATCTAAATTAGAATTAGACTTATTTACAGCATATAAACAGCAAGGATACATTCTTTCTGCAAAAATATCTCCACTATGTTGAATCTGAAATGATTTGTTACGGTTTGCAGTGAAATAATAAGGAAAAACAAGTTTGGCTCCGACACAAGCAACATTTTCATTATTAACAATAGTTCCCATCAATTCATTCAACCATCCGTAAGTAGGTTCAATATCATTATTCAATAATAATAAATAATCCCCCTTAGCTATGCCGGCAGCATAATTATTTCCTTTTGAAAAACTGACATTGATATCATTTTCTATAACGGTTATCGGTAAATTTAAGCTTTTTAAATATTCAACAGATTCATCAGAAGACGCATTATCAACGACAATGATTTCATAGTTGGAATAATTGGTTTTTTTATCAAAATCCTTGAACAATCTTTTTAGATGATTTATGCCGTCCCTATTAAGAATAATTATTGAGACTAGTGGTTCTTCTTCAAAATGATAATTGGTTAAAAAAGGAAGATTACTTTCACATATTTCATCCTTTCTTCTAATGGAATATGAATTTTGAATAATTTTATCTTCATTAACACCATAAGCAATATAATGGAGCAGCGGATTAATACCTGCCTGTTTTACATCAGGATAAGCTTTTAAATAAAATTCGTCATCAAAATCCAAACTAGGAGATTTTCCTTCCCTAAAACCTTTAACCAAATAATGAGTTAAACCGTCCCCTGAAACATCATCATAAGTTTTTAGATAAAAATCCTCATCATATAATCCAGAACGCTTTATTTCATCATAAAACTTAAAACAAAGCGCAGAAGTTTTAAAATCAAAATGAGATTGAGTTAATAATGAAACAATATTTTTTCCCATCTAATCACCATTATGCCTTAAATTTCTAAGTTTGCTAGTTAATTTCCATGATGTAGAATTTCTAATGCCTTCTATTTCTCTATCCCAATGATTTCTAACTTGATTAAGAGCTTCTGCCTCATCTCTTAATGCATCAATATCATTAAATAAAAGTGAAATTTCCTCTTTAGTTAATGTATTTGTATCTTGAATATTTCCCTCTAAAGATTTGATTAAATTTCTGCGTGTAATATAATCATCAACTTCAACATTATGATGATATTCACCTTCTTTTTTCCAATAATCATTAATCCAATAATATTCTGATGCTACAGAAGGATGAAAATCATTTTTCCACATCAAATATGTGAAACTGAGTTGATCCTGATTGGTGAAATTAATAATTTCTTCCCACCATTGTTCCATTAGACTGACAATGGTCGGATTATTATGCTCCCTAAAAATAGCTCCCAAAACAGGCAAACCATAATGATATGGCATTCCCTCTTTTTTATAAGTATCAACCTGTTTTAAAATAGTGTAATTGGAATATCTTGGAAATTGGATTGAACTGTTTGCTTCATCAAAGATGCAGTCACGTTCCGGATGAACTACATTTAACATTGGGGAATTGATATATTTGGAGACATATTCCCTAATGCTTCCAACGATTTTAAATGATCCGTCAAGCCAAAAACTATATTTGTAATCTGGAAAATACTTGTTTGGGAATACTTTATATTGTTTTGCTATTCTATTATCATCCAATGTTGAATCTTCCATTTGAATAATTTCCCAGGTATCAGATTTTAGATTTGGATTTTGGGTAAAACAAACATACCTGCAATTATCATCAATGAATTCCGGTTCTTTAAGTGAATCATAATCCCCGGTAAAAGCCGTGTAAATCACTAACTCATTATTTTCAATGTCTTCAATTAACTTTTCATCAACTTCCAAAGTAGGTTGAAATAAATCACTTAAAATAAAACTATCCACATTAGATTCATATCTGGCTTTAATTACTTCATAAGGGTCTACATTTTCATTCATAAAAATCAGCAAAACAAAATTTATAATAATAAATCTCTTTTTGATATTAATTAAATATATCTAAAATTAAAAAAATAGGATAGATTAAAAAAAAATCTATGAAATTAATGGAAAAAACTAAGTATTCCAGGTAATGATTCCAACATTGCTTGGATACCTAAAATGAATATGGCGAGTCCGCCAATGAAGTTAATGTGTCTTGCATATTTAATAGCTGCTTTTGTACCAAGAGTACCTATCAAAATCCAGCAGACCACAGCAATAAAACTTAAAATAGCCAAACCTACAGGGTTAACACCAGCCCCTACACCTTGAGCTGCCAAAATAAGGTTCTCAATGTTTCCAAAGACTAACAATCCTGTGAATTGTTTTAATTCATTAGTCATGTTATTCTCCCCTGATAGATTCAATCATTGCCTGTGCACCTAAAATGAAAATTACAAGGCCACCGAAAAAGTCTATGAAATCAACATAAGGTAATGCTATTTGGGTTCCAAAAGTTCCAATAGCTAACCACATTGCCACAATAATAAGGCTTGCAACACCTAATTTTACAGGATTAACACCAGCCACAACACCTTGTGAAGAAAGAACAAGATTTTCAATATTTCCGAATATAATCAAACCAACAAACGGTAAATATTCCTCCAACATCCTATCACCATTTCCCATACTCGGAAGTTAACTTCCGAAAAAAATTTTTTTCACTAAATAGTATTAACATTTAAAAATATATAAAATTATCCTTAATTTGAAAGAATATTATCCCATTGTTCAACCCTATCTTCAAGTTTATAATCTGAGAAAACAGTATTTAAAGCATTATTCCGGAATTTGGTTCTTAAAGATTCATCCAATATCAGCTTTTCAATCTTTTGAATCCATTCCTCTTCATTACTGGCTAAAAAACCATTCACTCCATCATCAACTACTGAATTGTATACGCACATATCAGAAAAAATACCCGGAATTGCTAAAACTGCCAGTTCAATAAACTTTAATTCACTTTTACATTGATTGAATGACGAATTTTCCAATGGCACCAATGCAATATCCCAATCAACATGATTGGATAACCAAGGCATGAATTTTTCAAAATCCATATTATTGGGAGGAAGTTCAATTGATTTAAACCAATCTTCATCGACATTATCTTCAGCATTGAAACCCCCGATAACTTCAAAATCAAAATCATATTTTTCTTTTAATTTTAAAATTACATTTTTTATTAAAAACAAGTCTTTAGAATGAGTTAATGTTCCATAATAACCTAATTTAAGTTTTCCTTCTTTTTTCATGTCCTTTTTTATATCAAAAACGGAACTGACATAATAATTTCGTATGACTTCAGTCTTATTTTCATCAAATCTTGAAGCTAATGTCGGAGTTGAAACCGTGACAACATCCGCACTATCAATGAAATTTTCTATTGATTTGGAAACTCTGGTTACATATTCATAGGAAGGACTGTTTTTCTCAACACCCAACAGGTCATCGTCCGTTTCATATATAAGTTTTATACCATGTTTTTCGCATTTTTCACGCAAAATATCCAGAAATGGCAGAATCCTTTGAACAACAACTACATCAAATAATTTAGACCTTAAAATATTATCTATATCCATCATTACAAAGCTATCCATTCCATACATGAAAAAAGTGTACTTTTCAGATTTGGCCAGCTGAGAAAACAATGCATGAAGCCTGATAAAAGGACATGGAGCTAAATGTTCAAAAGGATCATTTGTAAAAACACCCACACGAATCCTATCTGTGGCAATAGGGCTGTCCCTTTGAATATAAGGAATTAACGTTTTTTTATCCGTGACATAAAATGAATCAGACACAATTCTTTCAACCTTTTTTCTTTCGTTTGAAAAATATTGTTCATAGAG
>JAFUBV010000287.1 GCA_017460025.1 Methanobrevibacter sp.
AATATTAATATTAAGAATAGTATTTGTATAATTATGCTTATTATATTAAAGTTAATTATTCCTTGCCCAATTTTGAAAAATATTATGATGATATATCCGTATGTAATTAAACTAAATAATCTATTATATCCTACAGATGCGAAAAAATAAAAAATAATTATTATTATTAGACTTTCATCGACAATATGAAATAAAAATTCATAATAATTTGGATATTCGAAAATTAATGGAAGATATGTTGAAAAAGCAGAATAAGTGAAAATAAAGTTTCCTAAAAGAATTAATATTAAAATTAAATATTTTGTGTTTTTATCCATTTTCTATTCCTTATTTTTTATTTTAAAAGAACTACACGACTTATTTCAGATTCATCAGCTATTTCTCTACCGCATTCATCCCCTATTTTTTGGGCAAAGTCTTTCACTTCATCAAATGTCGGCATATTGTCCAGAGTCAGTCTTTCGCGTGATGAGCCAACGCACATATATGCTTTTACTTCTACAAAATCGGGATTTGCCTTATCTATCAGCTGCGCATACTTTTCCGGGTTAACCATATTTCTTCCCTTAACGCAGGTGTTTCTTATACATGTACGTGAGTTGAAACTTGAAAGTGTTTCAAGGGATTCATTTAAATTATTCCATGCATTACTTATTCTAGGCCTACATACATCATCATATATTTTGCTTGTAGGAGCATCTAAGGAAAGGTATAGTTGATATGGATCATTTTCCAGATTTCGCAGTCTGTCAACGCACTGGCCATTGCTGACTACAAAAGTTGTGAAATCCCTTCTGTTGAATTCTCCAATCAATTCATCAATTTTTGGATAGAGTGTAGGTTCGCCTGCTAGAGAAATTGCAGCATTGGTTGGTTTTTTCAGTTCTTCAAGTTTTTTTGGATTGGCTTTGTCATTACCGTAATATCCACACAGTAAGTTATTTTGTGCTTCAATTGCTCCGTCAACTATGGTTTTTGGATCATCATATTCGTCATCTTCCCATTTGGTCTGTGTATAAGTCAAATCTCTCCAGCAAAATTCGCATTCCTGCTGGCAATTTGGAACTGCAGGAGACATTTGCAGACATCTGTGGGACTCAATTCCGTAAAATTTTTCTTTATAACATACCCCATTATCTACAATGCTTTGGCGAGTCCAATGGCATGTTTTAACAGCAGCATGGCCGTGACTTCCTACAAATCTATATCCGCTTTTTTCTAATTTTTCTTGTTGACTTTTACTGAATGACATAAAATCAAAGTTATTTTTAGTTTTGTTAGTATTAGTACTTATTGAATTTTTACAAGTTGACATAAATATTGCTTTCAAATGAAAATTATTCATTCATCTGTAAGTAAAATATATTAATGTTTAATTATTTACTAGATATTTATGAAATTATGGAACAAAAATCAAGAAAAATTATTTTTCACCCAATCAAGGAATTTTGCATCAGTTGAACAGTTATTCAATCAGACAGATGACGGAAGGTTTCTGGCATACTGGCCAAAAAATTATCGAGGCAAAAAAACCACTTTGCAGTCTCGAAATTCACTGATAGGAAAATTCAGTGAAAAATGGGTTGCGGACATATTTAGAAACATCATTGGTGATGACTTTTTTGCTATTCAGCAGACACAGATTCCTGCTATTGGGATTTCATATAATTCTCCTGCAGATGTGGTCATCGCCACCAAAAACAAGAAAGTATTAAGACCAGATGATGTAAAAATAATATTTGAAGTCAAAATGTCTATTGTCTGGAACTGGCAGTATGATGCTGATAGAAATGAACTGACTGAAATCGGAGACTATAGAACCCACAAAGGAAAGCCAAGTTTCACACGTTCCGATTCGATTCTAAAGGCAATAGGCAAATGCATTGACATTAGAGTATCAAGCTTGAAGGCTTCCAAAATACCATTGATTGTGATAGGCAATGCGCCACTGTCCAACGGCTTTTGCAGAAAGGCGGATTATTTAAAAAATGCAGGAATCATTCAGGGGTTCTGGTCTTTAAATCCATTTCCTTTAAACCATGGAAATACCAGAAAAACCACCCCTAATAAGGGATTCATCCGATTCGATGATATTGGTGAGCTGAATGATAACTTAACTTCACTGTTCAATGAAAATCTTAATTTCTTTTCGGGCATGGAAAGTCCCGAAGAGTTGGGAAAGATAATTGAAATTGCAAACAACGAAAATAC
>JAFUBV010000288.1 GCA_017460025.1 Methanobrevibacter sp.
AATATAAAAAACAAATAAAGTAAATTTTTATAAATAAAGTTAAAATAATCAACTAAAAGCAATATTGACCTCATAATATAATTTTAATATGTGATTATAAAATTTCAAACACCGGACAAAAATTCGCATCAATAGATAAATATATTATATTTAATAATCATAGATAATTATGTTATAAATTTTTAAAGGACTGTTAAATAATGCACTTATTATGGTTTTACGTTGCAATTGTTTTAGCTTTAAGTGATATACTGCACACACAACTAATGTGGAAAGTATTGAATAACTTTTACATCATATTAGGTGGTTTAATCTATCATTCAGTAGACAATTCACCTTTAAAGACATGGGTAGCCCATGAATTGATGGAAGCTGCATTTCACTTTGTTGTCTTGTCAATTGTATTCCTATCACCAGCCGTAGGTATATTAGCAGCCACAATTCATTTTATAATTGATGTGAGCCACACGTTCTTAATTGGCCATATGGGCGAATTGGAGCACAGAGCTTTGCATTTTTTAATTGAATCAATATTTTTCATTTTAATTTATGGATTCTAAATAAAAATTAATGGAGTATGTTAAATGCCAGTTATTACATTCAAATACCAAGATTTAAAAGATTTAGGAATAGATATGGAAAAAGATGAATTGATAGATACTTTACCTATGATGTCCAGTGACATTGAGGACTTTGATGATGAAGAAATCAAAGTGGAATTCTTCCCTAACCGTCCGGACAATTTATCTGTTGAAGGAGTAGCCAGATCTTTTAAAGGTTTTATTGGTCAGGAAATTGGTATTCCAAAATATGAAATCACATCTTCTGAAGAAAGTGTTATTGTAGAAGATGATGTGGCTGAAATCAGACCGTACATTGCTTTTGCAAAAATTGATGATGTCGATTTTACCGGAGACAAACTCAAATATGTGATGGATTTCCAGGAAAATCTCCACTGGGTACTCGGTAGGGACCGAAAAAAAGTAGCTCTCGGTATTCACAATGCAGACGTTGTTAAAGCTCCATTCAAATACATTGCAACCCCAAAAGAGGAAAATGCATTTGTTCCTCTTGAAAAAGATACTCCAATGACTCCAAATCAAATTTTAAGTGAACATGACAAAGGTAAAGATTACGCTCATTTGATTGAAGATTTTGAAAAATATCCATTGATTTTAGACTGTGATGACAATATCCTATCAATGCCACCAATCATCAACGGCGAGCTAACCAAAATCAAGGAAGATACCAAAAACATCATTGTTGATGTAACCGGTACTGATGAAAGAGCAGTTAATCAGGCATTGAACATTATTTGCTGTTCATTTGCGGAAGTTGGAGGAAAAATAAAAAGCATGGAAGTTAAATATTCAGATAAAACCGTTGTTAGTCCGGATTTGACTCCTCAGGAAATTAACGTTCATGTAGATACTACCAATGAATTGATTGGTGGAACTGACTTGAATGCGGAAGACATTAAAGAATTATTATTCAAAGCAAGATTTGATGCTGAAATATTAAATGACAATGAATTGAAAGTTTATGTTCCTGCATACAGAGTAGATATCTTACATGAAGTGGATGTTGTGGAAAATATTGCTGTGCAATATAGAATTAACTCAATTGAAGCTAAATTACCTGATATCAATACTGTTGCTTATGAAAATGACTGGTTTAAAGCTGAAGGAACAATCCGTGAAGTTATGGTCGGTTTAGGATTCCAGGAAGTAATGAGTTTAATGCTTACAAATGAAGAGTCCCATTACGAATTCATGAAACAGTCTGAAGAGGAACATGTTCAGGTAGCAAGACCTATCACAATTGACAGAACAATGATTCGTACAAGTCTAATCAACAGTCTAATGGAATTTTTAGAAGACAACAAGCATGAAGACTTGCCTCAAAAAATATTTGAGATTGGTGATGTTTTATATATGGACGAATCCAGAGAAAATAAGGTCAGAACTTCCAAAAAATTAGCTGCGCTAAGCTGTCACTCAACTGCAAACTTTACTGAAATAAAATCAATCATAACAAGCGTTCTTTCCAATTTAGGCTATTCAATGGAAATAGCTGACAGTGAAAACCCATCATTCATTGAAGGAAGAGCTGCTGATGTGATTGGTGAGGCTGAAAACGGAACAATTAAAGGATTCTTCGGTGAAATTTCACCTGAAGTCATTACAAACTTCACATTGGAATATCCTGTTGTTGCATTTGAAATTGAATTTTTAAACAAAGAGTAATCACTCTTTCATAACCATACCATTTCTTTTTTTAATACCAAGTCTTTTTCATCTGCACATCTATCTGTTCATAACTGACATTTGCATTATGAGAAATATCCAATGGCAGATTAGTCAAAAGTATTGCTATTACAATTACTACGATAATAAGTATCAAAATTATCAACCATTTTTTCATTTTAATCACTGATGAATTTTAAGTTAACTGTTCTATTTTTTCTAGGTCCATCAAGCTCTATGAAAAAAACTGACTGCCAAGTTCCAAGATCCAGTTTTCCCCCAGAAATAGGCAATGTTTCACTAGAAGACAGTAAAAATGATTTCAGATGAGATTTGGCGTTATTGTCTATACGGTCATGCTGCCATGAATACTTATCTGAAATTAAATCCTCCAGCATCAGTTCCAAATCTGCCAAAAGACCACTTTCATTTTCATTTACAACAATAGCTGATGTGGAATGCTTTGAAAAAATATTAACAATACCTGAATCGATATCTATTTCCCGATTAATCTGAGAAGTGATATCAATTATCTCAAAATGTCTGTTTGAATTTAAAATAATTTTTTTAGATGACATTAATAATAATTTATTAAAACTACTATAAAAAAAATAAGAAAAAAGAGAGTTAAATTTTAATCGAACTCATTTTTACGTCTATATCCATACAAGAATACTGCAACGATAAATAGAAGCGCCAATACAATTATAATTGAATTGTCCTGTAAAGGATTTGCTTTTTTGCTTACCGGGGATAAATCATATACTTTTCCTTCATTTTCAGAATCTCCTGGAGAAGAGGAATCACCAGAATCAACACTGCCTGATTCAGCAGCATTTTCCTGACCTTGTGATTGTTCCTGTTCACCTAACTGAGAGGATGACTCTGACATGACATTTGAACTATTGGTTCCGTAATTAGCTATGATATTGCCCTGATTATTGGACACGGTAGTTGAATTACTATTGGTATTGGAAGTATCACTGCCACTATTGGAAGATGAACCTCCCTGTCCGTCATTTGAACCATCAGTTGAGTTTGATGAACCGCTATTGGAACCTGAACCTGATGAAGAACCCGAACCTGTTCCAGATTCGCCTTCACCATTAGAATTTGAACCTGCTGAAGATCCCCCATCATCACTGGAAGATGGAGAGTATTTTTCTACAGTTTCCTTACGGTAATCAGGTACTTTTTCACCATGCTTTATTTCAACTTCATGACTTTGGCTTGAATCAGTCTCAACTACTCCTTTACCGTTTTGAATC
>JAFUBV010000289.1 GCA_017460025.1 Methanobrevibacter sp.
ACAAAATCAATTATTCGATATCCAAAAACTCTTCGTAATTTGAAGCTTCAATAACATCCAAAAAGAACTTCCTTTTAACCGGACCCAGCTCATTTAAAAAATCATCATAATACTGGGAATTCCTAATCTGAAGATAATCCTCATGAATCAGATTATAAAGCTCATCTCTGCATTCATCAGCCATATCTGTCAAAGCCATACGGGGCCCATTGATTTTATAGGCAATCATGTCATACTTGTAATCCTCATAAAATCCGTTGTCTATGAATCTCCTCATAAGCTCCTGGCCTGCAGGAACGGTATCAAGAAACTTGCAGTCAACGACATTGGTGATTGACCTTATGTGCTTTCGCCTGTAATAGAAATGCTTTCTGATGATTGAAATTCTTTCTGCTTTAAGAAATATCTCAAAGAAAAACGGCATGTCTTCAAAAAATATTCCTTCAGGAAACAGGACTCCTGATTTTTTGAGAAATGAGTTTCTATAGATTTTTTGACACACTCCAACTGACAAGTCAAAAAGAAAGTCATGGCATTCGCTTGGATGAAACGCCCTTCCGTCAAATGACTCGTCAAATGAAATCAAATCAAACCAATCGTTTTCATAGATTCTGCCGGTTTCATCATCATAGTTAATCATCTGATACATTGTAATGTCGGTGTCATATAACCTGGCCTCGGCATATGATTTTTCAAGCGCATCCGGACTGAACCAGTCATCACCATCAATGAATGCAACATATTCTCCGCGAGCTATTTTCAAGGCCCTGTTTCTTGATGCGCCGGGACCGATGTTTTCATGGGAAATAACCCTGATTCTTGAATCATCAAAAGAGTTGATAATGTTTAAAGTATCGTCTGTTGATCCGTCATTTACTATAATCAGTTCCAGATCATCCAATGTCTGTTCCAATACGCTTTCAATGGCTTTTCTGATGTATCTTTCCTCATTATATGCGGTTAAAATTACTGATATTTTCATATGAACTGCCTTATTAGCTTTAATATTTCGGATATGTTTCTTCCGATTAATAAATTATGTTTGGTATCGTCAAAAACAATCAATTGCGAGTTTTTAATGTTTTCATTTAGGATTTCTGCCAAATCAAGACTCACTATCTCATCGTCACGGCCTGCCAGAATCAGTGTCGGAGCGTTTACATGACTGAGCTGGTCTGTGCAATTGAATCCGAATCCCATATTAACTCCGCATTTGATGGCTTCTATGTTGGCGGTTTTGGCCTGTTCGTGCTTGATGAGATTTAGTGCCTCACGGTTCTTTTCAAGAATATCTTCCGGAAGCACATAGTTAATGATTACATCATAGAACTCCTCGAAAGACACATCCAATGCATCCCTAAACTCAATGAACTTATCTTCCAGCTGCCTGTCGCACTGGCTGAAGCTTGCCATCAAAACCAGCTTCTCAACTATTTCACCATATTTTAAGGCAAATCCCAGAGCAACATTTCCCCCTAATGAAAATCCGACAAGTGACGCTTTTTTGATGCTTAATTTGGAAATGAGATCATGCAAATCCTCAACGAGAATATCAATTGAAAAATCGCCTAATTCTGATTTGCCATGACCCCTTATGTCATAGAGCAATATTTTGTACTCAT
>JAFUBV010000290.1 GCA_017460025.1 Methanobrevibacter sp.
TATTATTAAAAAAGAACAATCCGGCCAATATTTATGTAAGGACTGTTTTATAGATTCAATTGAAAAGAAAGTTATTAAAACAATTAGGAAAGAAAAATTATTGGATAAAGGAGATAAGGTTTTAGTTGCACTTTCAGGTGGTAAGGATAGTGTAACAACGCTGGAGATATTAAACTCTTTTCGTGAAATGAATATTATTGATTTATGTGCTGTTACTGTTGATGAAGGAATAGATAATTATCGCCAGGATGGTGTTGATATAGCTGTTCGTCATGCCGAAAGGTTAGGGATTGAACATAAGATTGTTTCTCTTAAGGATACTTATGGCATTACATTAGATGAAATAATGAAAAAGCCTAATCATAAAGGTTCCTGTTCTTACTGTGGTGTTTTCAGAAGAACCATAATTAATAAGGCAGCACGTGAAATGGGTGCTACAAAAATCGCAACAGGACATAATTTGGATGATGAGGTTCAGGCAATCATGATGAACTATCTTGAGGGCAACACTGACAATTTAACAAAGCTCGGTGCAAAAACAGAATCTAAAGCAGAAGAATTCACTGTTAAAATCAAGCCTTTGCGTGAGATCCCTGAACGTGAAATAGGTCTCTACGTTGTTGCAAAAGAGCTTGAAGTTCACTTTGCAAGCTGTCCTTATGCACAGCAATCCTTTAGGGGAGAAGTGTCTGAAATCATAAATCAGTTAAGTGAATCTCATCCTACAATAAAGTATTCCACACTCAGAGGTTACGATAAAATTAAAAATGCGCTTAAAGATGATTTCAAAAAAGAATATTCTCATGGAAGATGTGAGAAATGTGGTGAACCTGCAGCGAACAGACTATGCAAAGCATGTTCATTTTTAGAAGAATTAAGTGGTGATTAAATGTCATTTACATTAAAGTATAAAGATAAACTAGAACAGAAAGAAATTCCTAAATCTAATTATACTATTAAGGATTTAATCAATGAATTGGGATTATCCACCCAAACAGTAGTATCAAAACAAAATGGTGAACTGGTAATTGAGGATACCCTAATTGAAAATGATGATGAAATTCAATTAATTCAAATAATATATGGTGGTTAATCTTGAAAATTAGTTATGAATGTGGAGCATGTTTTTTAAGACAAACCCGTGAAGCTTTAGATTTAGCAACAGATGATGAAGATTTAAAAATGGAAATCATAAATGATATTTTTAAATATCTTTCAAAAACATTTAAGAAAGGAACAAATTCAAATAAAACAGGTTCTTATATTCACAACCTCATAAAAGAAAAAACAAATTGCAAAGATCCCTATATTAATGAAAAGAAATTGGGCAATGAGATTGCACTAAAATATCTGCCTATTGCTCAAAAGATATTGGATGAAGATGATTGTCTTGAAAATCGCGTTAAAATAGCTATTGTTGGAAATATATTGGATTTTGGAGCTTTTACTTTAGATGATGATATTGAATCATTCATTAAGGATTCCTTAAAAAAAGATTTGACAATTAAGGACATTGAAAAATTTGAAGATTGCCTAAAAGAATATGATAAAGTGTTATATTTGGTAGACAATACTGGTGAAATTGTTTTCGATAAGATATTGTTATCTAAAATTAGGGAATATGGTGTCAACATTACAATTGCAGTCAAATCATATCCCATTTTAAATGATGCATGTATGGAAGATGCAATAAATGCCGGTCTTGATGAATTTGGAGACATTGTTGAAATCGGTTGCGGAACTGTAGGTTATGTTGACAGTGAAATTTCAGATGAGTTCAGGGAAATTTTCAATCAGCATGAATTCATAATATCCAAAGGAATGGGAAATTATGAGGGGTTAACTGAAATTGACTTGTCTGATAAGGAGGTATTTTTCCTTTTATGTGCTAAATGCACGACAATTTCAAAAGATATCGGTGTTAATCTACATGACATGTTGCTTTTAAATAAATAATGTGATTATATGAATATTGCTTTGATAGGCTTTGGAAAGGTTTCATACAATTTGGTTAAATTAATCAAATCTCCAGATATTAACTTTACCACATCAACAGAAGACAGGTCGAAAAATACTGTTGACTTAATTAACAAGTCTGATGTTTCAGTATATGATTCATTTAGTCAGGCCATTGAAGATGCAGACATTATTATTTCAGCAAACTCACCATCACAGGCCATTGAAACAGCAGAAAAATATGGAAACAGTGATGCAATATATCTGGATTTAAACAATATATCACCTAAAACCGTAACTGAAATAAATAATCTGGTAGGTAATTTTGTTGATGGAGCCATCATCGGAAAAATCGCTTCCCACCATCCAATATTATACTTATCTGGCAGTCATGCAAAGGAATTGCTTTTTTTAAATGAATTTCTGGATGTTAAGATAATTTCTGATAGGGTTGGTGATGCTTCCACTTTGAAATTGCTCAGAAGCACTTACACTAAATCATTATCTGTTCTTTTAATAGAAAGTTATGATTTGGCAAAAAGCTTTAATTTGGAAGATGAATTCTTTGATGCAGTGTCCTTGACTGAAGGTGATGACTTTAAACAGAAATCTCTTTCACGAATAAACAATACTTTAAAATCTTCCAAAAGAAAATCTGAAGAGCTCGAAGAAATCTTACAATATTTTGATGGTAATGAGTTAAAAATGGTTAAAACTGCATTAGATAAACTTAAGCAATTTTAACATTTATTTTGAATCCTTTTTTGTCTTTTTTACTTTTTCCGCTTACTGGGATAAAGTGTGAATCCAGGATATATCTTAAATATGTAACTTCACGTGCAGGAAGCCTTAAATTGGTCTTAATTTTTTTGCCTTCACTTTTAAGCTGGACGGATATTTTATTGTTTTTGTCAACATATAAATCAGCTTCCAGTCCTTCTTTCATTATTTTCGTTTCAAAACGTGTGAGGTTCAAACCAGCATCAATGCTTAACGGAGCATTCAATGCTTCAACATTTCCTTGTCTAAAGTTATTGTTGGCTTCACGTGCACTCATTCCTTCATTTGTCTTTGTTGCAACGTACCATGCTCTATCAATTACTTTAGAAACTTTCTGCATTTCGGGTATGACTCCTTTTGCCTCATAGCTTTTCATTAATTCCATAACTTCCTGCTTTGTCACATCCATTTCGATTGAACTTATTGCAAGGCGTGTCATTACCGGACCGTAATCTGATCTTCTAAAAGCAGCCCATACAGATTCCGGGTTTGAATAAACTCTCTTTTTTATAATTTGGTTTATTGTCTCACCATTTAAATAAGCTATTTTTGCGAGGTTTCCTCTTGAATATGTATTCATTCTTTTGTATATGTCTGTCCA
>JAFUBV010000291.1 GCA_017460025.1 Methanobrevibacter sp.
AATTTCATGCAATATGATATTCCTGTAATGATGTCTGAAAATGAAGTGGGTGATGTAAAGAAGGAAAATTCAGCTATTAGCTTAAATGATTTGGCTGACGGCCAGTATAATTTAAGTTTAAATGGCAATGATAAATTATCCACAAATAAATATATTTTTACTCAGGAATATGTTTTATTTAATGTAGGAAATGTCTCCATTGATGATAATTCATCTTCAGATAATAATTCATCTTTTGATACTAATTCTTCTGAGGGTAATTCATCTTTGGATGATAATAAAAGTGATGATGAAATTAAGTATAATTTAACTGCTCCTGAAGTTGAATTATATTATAAAAACGGCACAAGATTTTATGCGTATCTTTTTGACAGTAATTCCAGTCCTGTTGCTGATGAAAATGTAACGATTTCCATTAACGGTCAGGAATATGTCAGAAACACTGATGTAAATGGAAGCGCTTCTATAGCCGTTAACTTGAATGTTGGTGTTTATGATGTTGAGGTTTCATCTAAAAACATTTCCGTTAACTCAAAAATCACTGTTTTAAGCACCATTGATGGAAAAGATGTTACTAAAATTTATAGAAACGGCACTCAGTACTATGCTCGTTTTGTTGATGGTCAAGGTAATCCTTTAGCTGAGGGCAGCGAAGTTGAATTCAACATCAAAGGTGTTATGTATAAACGCCAAATCGATGAAAACGGTACTGCTCAGTTAAATATCAACTTAAATCAGGGTACTTATATAATCACTGCAAATAATCCTGAAAATGGAGAGCAGGCATCCAATATTGTCACTGTCATTGCAAAAATAGTTGAAAACAATGATTTGGTAAAATATTACAGAAATGATTCACAGTATGTTGTTAGGCTCTTAGCTGATGACGGCAATCCTGTCGGTGCAAACGAAACAGTTACATTTAACATCAATGGAGTAATGTATGAAAGAACAACCAACGAGTCAGGATATGCTCAGTTAAACATTAACTTGCAGCCTGGTGAATACGTAATCACTGCAATGTATGGTGGAAGTCTTGTGGCAAATACAATAACAGTTAAACCTGTTTTAACTGCAGAAGATGTTACAATGAAATATCTTGACGGTACTCAATTTGCAGCAACTTTAGTTGATGGTCAGGGAAATCCATTATCTGATCAGAACATTACTTTCAACATTAACGGTGTGTTCTATAACAGAACAACAGATAGTGCTGGAATAGCTCATTTGAACATTAATCTGCAAGCTGGTGAATATATTATAACTTCAAGTTATAATACTGCCGTTATAGCGAATAAAATAACTATTAATTCAGCATAAATGGATGTATTATATCCATTTATCTCTTTTTTTATTTTAGAGTGCAAGAATACCTCATGTGACAAGTTAGGATTAGTAATTATGGCTTGGAGGAATGTTATTGCAGTTCTTATGAAATGATAGGTTGTTGTACTCATCATACTCATTTAAACTGTATCCAGGCAACCGTGGAGTGGCACATGATGGATAAATTTTATTATTTTTCTTCCATTGTATTAGGGTTCTTGATTAAACTATTTCGTTCAGTAATTAATCATCACTGACATATAACAAGCCGGTAGCTCTTGACAACAGAATATCTATAAATGGACTGATGAAAATTGCAATTACAACTGTTCCAAAAATAAATGTCAATGCATGTAGAGAAACAGCATCAAGACTTAATAGAA
>JAFUBV010000292.1 GCA_017460025.1 Methanobrevibacter sp.
ACTTTTTTATCTTTTAAAATATTTTTAACAACATCGATCTTTTTTTCTAAGTTCATCATATCACATCTAAAAGTTTAAGAGCATCAGATGATGCTCTTAACTAATTAATGAGTTTTGGGGAGAATTTTAAGTTCTCATATAAGTATTTAAGGAGTTTTTATTTTATTGACTCATTAATATCGTGTTTTATTCTGATTGGTATTTTAAAATGACTTTTCATCTATTTATCCGACCCGAGACATGGAAAAAAATGAGAATCCCTTCGAAATAAAACTATATAACAATAGTTATTTTTTCCATAGATTATGATTATTCTAACTTACTATATAAATGTTTTTGAAATGATGTATGTCTTTTTCAAAAAACTTTGCTGATTTGAAATTTTTTGATGAAAAATAGTTTTAAATTTTCAATTTTCTTTGCTAAAAAATAATTATATAATGGAAATTCATAAAAAATTAGGTTTATCTTATATTAATCTTATTTTTGGTAGTTCTGTTAAGTTTGAGGTTGTGTGCTGTTCAGTTTCAATGAAAAAACATAATTTATATATCTGCTGATCAGCACAAATTCTGGAGAATTCTTACTTACCTCATCATAATAAACTTTTATGTCTTAATTAATCATTTGCTTTTTCATCGTTAATATCTCTTAATAGTTTCAATGCATTCTTTGTAATGATTTTTGCAACTTCATCTAATGTATATGGAGTCACTGGCTCGTTGTCTCTAATTAATTTGTTTGTTGTTAAGATTAAATGATTTTCAGTTATGCCCTGAGCTCTCAGTTCTTCAACGGCAGGGTTGTTGTTGTCATATTCGGAAATGTCTTTAAATTCAATATTTTCGTCACCAAATCCAAATATTCCTGCGGTTCCAATGGTTTTTGCTCCTCTTTGATGTGCATGTTTGATTATCTCTGCAGCAGTAGGGATTGTATTTCCTCCTGCAAGGATTAAAATCACTATGTCTCCTTGAACCAAGTCAATATTTTCTTTGGTTATGTATTCGGTATGGCTTTCGATGTTTCTAAACTCTTCGGGATGTGTGCAGATTCTTTTTAAAAAATCGGTTTTGTATTCTCCGATTTCTGCTCCTAAAAGTGTGAAAATCACATCGCCTCCTGAGACTTGCTGTCCATCAAAAGCGCCAATAGTTTTTGGTCCGCCTCTATGAGCTTGCATTAAGTTAATACCAATTCTCAGTCCTAATCTTCCAACGCCTATCAAATCAATTCTTCCTTTTGGAATTCTTGAGTCTTCAATTTTTTGAATCTTGTCTTCAGTCATATTTATCACATTTTGTAATACTTTATTTTAATTTAGTGTGATTATATAACTATTGTTATTTATATTTTTTCATCAGGGTTATGGATATTTCACAAAACATCTCTCAAAGCAAAAAACCTATTTTTAAAATCAGCAAAGTTTTTGAAAAAATCCAATATCTGGTCTTGCAATAGAAATATTTAAAGCACATGAAAATTATAACAATTGTTAATATAATTGGAGGTAGTAAATATTTACGATGTCATTGTTATAGGAACTGGTGCTGGCGGAGCTACAGTTGCTAAAGATTTAAGTTTAAAAGGAAGAAATGTCCTTATTTTAGAAAAAGGACACCAACAAAAAGATGGTAGTTATGTTAACTCAATGATTAACAAAGAAATTCATTTTAAAAATAAACTTTCTGATGAGGATAAAGAGAAATATGAATTTCTAACGTTGCCTTTGACTTTAACGAACATTGAAGAAATCGGTGGAACAACAACATCTTCTTTGGGTAATGCATGCTTTTCATGCAGCGGATGCTATTCCAATTCAATAATGCAGCAGTTTGAGGATAAGAATCTGAATATTTTTGAAGAACTTCTTGAAGCTAGCGGTGAATTGAATGTAAAATATTTTCCAAAGAAATTATGGGGTAATTCCACACAGTTAATTGCTGATGCCGGTGAGCAATTGGGTTATATTGTTGAGCCAATGCCTAAATTCATTAATTTTGAAAAGTGCAGATTCTGCGGCAAATGCGTTAACGGATGTTTGTTTGATGCAAAATGGGACGGGACATATTTTGTAAAGGAAGCTCTGGAAAATGATGCAACCCTAATTGAAGATTTAAATGTTATAGAGGTTCTTCATGAAAACAATGAAGTAATCGGCGTTGTGGGAATCAATAAAAACAATGAAAAGAAAGTTTTCAAGGCAAAAAATGTTGTCGTTTCTGCAGGTGCATTAAACACTCCAATTATTTTAAAGAATTCCGGTTTGAAAAATGTTGGAGAACAGATATTTTTTGATATTTTTACAACAATCGGCGGTTATCTAAAAGGTGCCAATCTTAAAAACGAGCTGATGATGGGTATTAAAATGGAATTCGGTCCATATTTCATCACTCCACATTATTCAATGCAGTTGCGTCCATTAATTGAAAGAAATCATTCTGAAATTAATGATAGTGATGTTATCGGGTTGATGCTTAAATTTGCCGATACATGTATTGGAGCTATTGACAGTGAAGGAAATATTGAAAAAACATTGACTAAAATGGATATTGATCTAATTAAGGAAGGATATCAAAAGGCGGTGAATGTTCTTTTAGACTTAGGTGTTGATGAGAAGTCAATCGTTGCAACTTCTCTTAAGGGAGCGCATCCCGGTGGAACCGCTGCCGTTGGTGAGGTTGTTGACAATGATTTTGAGACAGAAATCAGGGGGTTATATGTTTGTGATGCAAGCGTAATACCTGAAGCTCCGGGAAGGCCTCCTATATTGACGATTGTCGCTATTGCTAAAAAAGTAGCAAAAATAGTAAATCAAAATTTTTAAGGTGATAAAATGAGTTTTAATTTGAAATATAAAAATATTGATGAAAATAGAGAAATTGCTAAAGAAAACTATGCAATTAAAGATTTATTAAATGATTTAGGTTTATCCACTCAAACAACCGTTGCAAAGCAGAACGGTGAGTTAACTGTTGAAGACACCATTATAGAAGAGGGTGATGAAATTCAATTAATTCAAATAATTTATGGTGGATAATATCTACATTATTGATAATATTTATATAATATAAAAAATATAACACTTGTTATAGAAAACAAATGGGAGGATAATATGTGCGAAATTTTTTGTTTTAATTCAGATAAGCCAAAACAAGTAAACCAGTGTCTTGAATGTTTCTACAATCACTCAGATGAACATCCGCATGGATGGGGACTAGCAAATATGCAGTCTGAAGATTCAGTAATCAGTAAAGAACCTGTAAAAGCATCATGTAGCCAAAATTTAAAAAACATATTGTCCAATCCAGTTGTTGGAAAAAATGTTTTTGCTCATATTAGGCTAGCAACTGTCGGTGAGATTATCTCTCCAAATTGCCATCCCTTCATCGAAGCTGATGACAATAACAGGTCCTGGATGCTGATTCATAATGGAACCATTTTCGATTATCCTGAACTGGACAAATATATAGATAGGGAAAATGGTGATACTGATTCTGAAAGAATCCTGCTTTTTATCATTGATAAGATCAATGAATTTGAACAGGATAAGGGCGCTCCTTCAACAATCAAGGAGAGATTTGCTATTCTAACCGATATAGTCAATGATTTATCTAAAAACAACAAGCTTAACTTAATGATTTATGACGGTGATTTAACTTATATACATTCCAATATGAGAGATTCATTATATTATTTAAATAACGATGATGGCTTTTTAGTTGCTTCAACTCCGTTAGATGATGATGAAAACTGGAAACCTGTGGAATTAAATAAATTATTCGGGTTAATTGACGGTAATATTGTCTTTGAAAGTGAAGAACATGTAAATGAGTTTATTCTAACTGAAGAGCATATTAATAAAATTGAAGAGCATTTAAAAACAATGAATCCGGTTGAGAGAAATGATGAATAAAGATGTGGTTAGAAATAAATTGTATAAGGAATTTATTAAGCCAACTACTCGAAAAAAGAACTTTATTGGTATTGAAATTGAAATACCGATTATAAATTTAAATAAGGAAGCTGTAGACTTTGATGTCGTTCATGAAATAACTGACAAATTTCAAAATAATTATTTGGATTTCAAACCAGAAGGCATTGATTATGAAGGGAATATATTTTCTCTGAAAAATCCAGAAACTGATGATATCGTATGTTATGACTGCTCATATAATAATATAGAATTTGCAATGGGTAAAGAAAAGGATTTATTCAAGAATAATGACCGTTTTTGTGATTATTATTCATTTGTTAAGGAATCTTTTGAGGAATATAATCACACATTAACCGGTATGGGAATCAATCCGTATAGAAAATATAACATAAACAAACCGATTCCCTCTGAAAGATATCTGATGCTTTATCATCATCTGAAATCCATTGAAAAGTATGATGATGTTCCAATGCATTTCCATAAATATCCTGAATATGGTATGTTTTCATCCGCTTCACAGGTGCAGTTGGATGTTTATAAGGACGATTTGATTAAAACAATAAATGTATTCTCAAAAATCGAACCGATTAAAGCATTGCTGTTTTCCAATTCAGTATTTTTGGATGAAAATAAACATTTAACCTGTTTCAGGGATGCATTATGGGAATATTCTACTCATGGTGTCAATCCACACAATATCGGAGGATATGATGTTGACTTTAAAAGCCTTGACGATTTGCAGGCATATCTGGAATCTTTAAATATATATTGTGTAATGCGTGATGAGGCATATATTAACTTCCCGTCAATGAATCTGCTTGATTATTTCAATCAGGAATATGTCACTGGAGAAATTTATCACAATGGAGAATACAGAAGCATCGATATTAAACCTAATATTGAGGATATTAAATATTTAAGGCCGTTTAAGTTTATTAACTTGACTTTCAGAGGAACCGTTGAGTTTCGAAGCATATGCACACAGCCTATCAGAGATTCAATGTGTGTTGCAGCATTTCACTTAGGCCTTAAAGATAAATTAGATGAATTGGAATATATTATAGATAACGACGAAGTAATTTATCATAAGGGTTATACAGCAGGCGAACTGAGAAAATTATTAATTCATGAAGAAATTCCTTCTTTTGTTGATAAGAAAGGCATATGTAAGCTGTCAAAAGATATTGTTGATTTGGCAAGTGAAGGTTTAAAAGAAAGGGGAATTGGCGAAGAAGTATTTGTAAAACCATTATATGAACGTATTAAAATGCATACGAATCCGGGTAAAGAGTTAATTACTTCAATACATAGTGGAGTAAAATTGGAAAGCATTATTGATGATTATGGGAAATTAGATTAGGGGGATTATTATGAATTTATTGGAGTTATCGAAATTTTCTCCAAATGAAATTTTGGCGGGTTCATTTGGAATTGAATGGGAAAGTTTAAGAGCAAAAAAGAATGGGCAATTATCTTTAACACCTCACCCAAAAGTGTTTGGTGATAAATTAAAAAATCCGTTAGTGACCACTGACTTTTCAGAAAGCCAAATAGAAATTATCACCCCTCCATTTTCAACAATAGATGAGGCTTTTGATACGTTTTCACTGTTATCCGATTTGGTGAACGCATCAATTCCTGATGATGAATATTTATGGTTCCAGTCCATTCCTTGTATCCTGCCTTCTGATGATCAGATACCTATAGCGCAGTATTCAAAGGATGGTGTTGATTCCCATAAGTACAGGCAAAATCTGGCCAGCAAATATGGTCTTAAAAAACAGATGATTTCCGGAGTTCATTTCAATTTTTCATTTACCGATGACTTTTTGAATAAACTGTATGATTCTCAGGATTCCGATTTGTCCTTTAAAGAGTTCAGAAATGAAATCTATTTAAAAATCGCCAGGAATTATTTGAGGTATTGCTGGTTAATAATATATCTGACCGGGTGTTCTGTAAGCTGTCATAAGACATTCACTGATGACTGTATCAACCTTATGGATGACGAAGACGGTTATGGAAGCTTTTACTCAACAAAAGGTCCATCATTCAGAAATGCTTCATGCGGATATAAGAATTTAAAGGAGCTTTACCCGTCATATAAAAGTGTCGATGAGTTTGTACGTGATGTAAACGGCTTCATCGATGATGGCGACATTTCCGGTGCAAGGGAATTATACACTCAAGTCAGATTAAAACCAAAAAATCCAAAAGACCTGTTGAATTCCTTAACAGATACTGGAATTGAATATATTGAAATAAGGACATTGGATATTAATCCGTTTTATAAATGCGGTCTTGTAAGACATGATATGCACTTTTTACAATTATTCCTCATATATATGCTTGTCAAATCCGAATCAGACTACGAGCTTTGGCAAAAGGAAGCCAGTTTTAATGAGGAAAATGTTGCCGCAAGAGCATATGACGATTCAATGAGATTATTGAGGGACGGTGAGGAAGTAACCTTAAAAGAATGGGCATCTGAAATAATCAATGAAATGCATGGCATGTGCGATGTATTGGGCATAGGCGATCCGTCCACATTAAATTTAATGCATAATCGTGTTTCAAATCCGGAGTTGACATATGGTAAAAGATTATTGGAATTAATTAAAGAAGATGGTTATATTAAGACAAATACAATCATTTCAAAAAACAATAAGAAAACCAGTATCAATTCCCTGAAAAATATTGATTCCAAAAGAAGCGACGAAGTTAAAAAGTATCTGAATTTAGCTTTCGTTGAAAATTATTGTGATGTTTAATCTCATCATTTTTTTCTATTTTTTTTATAAACATATTTAATCACGTATTCATATAGTATCATTGGTGATATTATTATGGATAAAAAAATTATGGCAATCATAGCTATTGTTGCAATCATAATAATAGCTGTTGGCGCTTATGTATTTTTGGCATCTGATGATGGAATAGTTACTATAGGTTACTTGCCGTCTGATCATGATGCTGCTTTATTTGTAGCAGATGCTAAAGACATGTATGATGCAAAAGGTATTGAAACAAAGCTTGTACAGTTTAATAATGGTGGAGACTTGATGACCGCTATGGCAAGCGGGGATGTTGATGTTGGATATGTTGGAATAACTCCTGTACTGTCTTCAATCGAAAAGGGAGTTCCCGTAAAAGTCATTTCTGCTGCTCAAAGTGAGGGCAGCGGAATTGTCGTGTCTGCAGATTCTGACATATATTCCGCTTCAGACTTGAAAGGCAAATCCATTGCAACTCCAGGTGATGCTTCAATTCAGCAAATGTTACTTAACTATTACTTGAATGAAAATGACATGTCTCTTGATGATTTGAAAGTGTCTGCAATGAAAATTCCTTCAATGAATGATGCTTTAAAGACAGGAAAATTGGATGCAATCATCACTTTCCAGCCATATGTCACAATAGCTGAAAATGATGGAAATCGCGTATTGGTTGATTCTGCTGAGATTTTACCGAACCATCCTTGTTGTGTTGTAGTTGCCAGTGACGATTTCATTTCCGCTCATCCGAATGAAACAAAAGAAATTGTTGAAATTCATGAAAACGCTACAAAGTACATCAACAACAATACTGATGATGCAGCTAGTTTGCTTCCTTCAGACATAGTTTCCAATGTCGATGTGGAAAAAGAATCTTTATCTAGTTTTCCATTGATTTATGGTTTAAATGATACTATTAAACAGGATATTGTTGATTTCATGAATCTGGAAGTTGATTTGGGTGTCTTGAAAGAATCAATTCCTCAGGATAAAATTTTTTGGGATAGTAGTTAAATTCTATCATCTCATTTTAATTTTCAAGTCAGTAAGTTTATATACTCCTAAATTTATAC
>JAFUBV010000293.1 GCA_017460025.1 Methanobrevibacter sp.
AATCAATAGTTCAAACAATCCATTGGCTGGTGAAAAATTATCCATTTTAATCAATGGCATAAAATATAATCGTACTACTGATTCTGAAGGTATTACTTCTATAGCTATCAGATTAAATCCTGGTGAGTATTCTATTGGAATTGATTATGCTGGAAATGATAAGTATGCAAATGAAAGTGCTGTAGTTAATGTTGTTGTAAAAAATACTATTTCAGCATCTAACCTGACGAAAATCTATAAAAATGATTCTCAGTACTATGCAACTTTCCTTGATGTTAATGGAAATCCATTAAAGGACACTTTCGTTAAATTTAACATTAATGGTGTAATGTATAATCGTAAGACAAATGATGAAGGGATTGCTCAGTTAAACATTAATCTTTATAAGGGAGAATATATTTTAACTGCAATGAATCCGAATACCACTGAAGAATATTCTAATCTGGTTGTTGTTCTTCCTAAAATCGTTGATAACCATAATCTTATCAAATACTATAGGAATGAATCCCAGTATATTATCCGCATTCTCGGTGATGACGGTAATCCTGTCAGTGGCGAAAATGTCACATTCAACATCAATGGAGTATTTTACACACGCACCAGCAATGAAACAGGTCATGTTAAATTAAACATTAATTTACAGCCTGGAGACTATATTATCACTGCTGATTATAATGGATTTGTTGTATCCAATAATGTTCATGTTCTTTCCACATTATATGGTCAGGACTTAACAAAAAATTATGGCGATTCAAATCAGTTTAAGGTGAGAGTCCTTGATAATGTTGGAAATCCTTTAGCTAATGCAGAGGTAAATTTCAATATTAATGGTGTATTCTATAATAGGACAACAGCCAGCAATGGTGTTGCTAGTTTAAACATTAATTTGATGGCTGGCGAATATATCATAACTTCCAGTTATAATAATTATGCAATAGCCAATATAATTACTGTAGTATAAGGGTTGAAAAACCCTTATTTTCTTATTTTTTAATGATATTGAACATCAGTTCAAATAATTCAATAGCTTTTTGTGTAGAATCCTGTTCTGTAATATTTTCAGGTATCTCATAAACAAATGTAGGATATCCTGCATCAGCAATAGGTTTTGAAACTAGTTTTGCAGATGTTGCCTGAAAAGGTTTGGATGGATTAGTCGGGAAATAATTAAAACCGCTTTTGTTTGCAATTTCTTCAGCTATGCTTACGGATGCATCATCCATTGCAGGAGTTGCCAAGTAAAATCCTTCACCGTAGCCTTCAATATGGGAATGGCTTATGATAACTGCCTTTGCATCGGTATTGTTTATATCTGGAACAACATAGTCATGAACCAGGCTTTCACCATTGTCACGGCTTGCCTGATAGACTGTCGGATCTTTAGTGACATTAACGTGGTATGTTGTTAACTTAACATCATGCGTTTTTGCAAATTCCTTTGCCGCTTCAAGTTCCGGCTCTATGGAGAGGGGTTCTCTTGGATGAATTCCAGCTATTAGAACGATTTCAGTTGTTGAATTAGGATTTCCATAAATCACCTTGTCAATAGTA
>JAFUBV010000294.1 GCA_017460025.1 Methanobrevibacter sp.
ATTTTACCGCATCAACACCACATTCACTTGCAGATTTAATCATTTTTTTAGCTAAATCAACACTTCCATTATGATTTACACCAATTTCAGCAATGATAAAAGTTGAATTATTATTAAAGAACATTTAAAAACCTATAAATTTATTAGTAATAATTATATTAGAAATATTATATTAATATTTGTATGAAAATAAACTTAATTTTTTCCATACAATAAATTAAAATAAAATATGAAGAAAATTATATATTATTAGATAAACCAATCTACTACTATTAATAAATTCCTTTAATTAAAGCTTTGAAAATAAATTAGGTCATATAATAAAATAGATGATTTTATGAGTAAAATACAAACAATTTTTAAAAATATGAGCTGGTTACTTATTTCACAAATAGTAGCTAGTGTTTGTGGATTTGTTTGGACAGTATTAATGGCAAGATACCTTGGTGTTGATAATTATGGTATTTTGGGATTTGCAGTTTCCATTACAGGAATTTTAGGAATCCTTGATGATATGGGAATAAGTACTCATATTGTGAGACATGTTTCAACAAATTATGAATCCGGACCGAAGTATCTTGGAAATGCAATACCCCTAAAAATTATTTTTGCATCCATTAAACTCATATTAACATTCATAATATTAGTCTTACTTAATATAAATGAATTTACAATATTTATAACATTGCTTTTCTCTATTGAAATGATTTTTAAATCATTTATTAATACATTTAATGGAACATTCCAGGCTTTTGAAAATGGAAAATATCAGGGAATTGGTATTACATTAATGAATACTACAACATTATTATTTATTCTAATATCAATTTATTTAGATTTAGGGCTTTTAGGAGTGAGTATTTCATACATTCTCGCCAATACATTAACATTTATTTATGAATATCATGTTTTAAACAAACATGTGATAAAACCTAAATTTGAACTTGATTGGGAGTTCTGTAAAAAAATTACCTTACTATCACTTCCTTTTGCAGTAACTGGAATACTATATACCATTTATTACTCAATAGATTTAGTTATGCTTACAAAACTTGTTGGAGATTATGCAAATGGAATTTATAATGCTACATACAAGTTAATTGCTGTTTTAAACTTATTTTATTCAGTTTACACAGCAGTAATTTTCCCAGTGATGAGTAAGTTCTTTAAAAATGATAAAAAATTATTAATAATAAGCTATGAAAAATCCATCAAATATTTAATGCTTATGATCATCCCATTAGCTATTGGAACAACATTTTATTCTTTAGATATTATCCAATTAATCTATGGGCACGAATATGATGCGGCTTCATCAGTGTTATCCATTTTAATCTGGACAGTTTGCCTGTTATTCATTAGTGGAGCAAGTAACACTCTTCTTAATGCTTCACACAAAGAATTAACAGTTACCAAAATCTATGCAATAGCCGCTCTATTTAATATTGTATTAAACTTCTTTATGATTCCTTATTTATCATATAATGGGGCTGCTATCACAACAGTTTTAAGTGATGTATTAATTGTAATATTGCAGACATATGTGATATATAAACTTGGCCACAGACCAAATAAAAAATTATATTCTGATTTAATAAAAATTATCATCGGATCAGGAGTTTTAGGAATCGCATTATACTTCCTGAACTTAAACATGTGGGTTGCAATTCCAGTCGGAATTATAATCTATTTGGCTGTTGTAACACTATTAAAAGTATTTGATGACGATGACAAATACGTGATAAAAGAGATTTTAGGAAAATAAAAGCATGAAAACCAAAAAAGAGAGAATTTTCTATTACGACCTGCTTAGAGCTTTTGCAATAATAGCTGTAATAATCTGCCATGTTGATCATTTTTTCGGTCCGCTAACAACACAGGCACAAATAATAACTCAAATGACATTCCATGACATCGGAGATATTGGTGTGCCTATTTTTCTAATGATCAGTGGAGCACTGCTTTTAAACAGAGAATATCCTAGCCTTCCTGATTTTTTAAAGAGAAGATTTGCAAGAATCATTTTCCCGTTCATTTTCTGGATCATTTTAATTTTAGCCCAGTTATACTATTACGGCTATAATTCAGCTTTTATCTGGAAAGTTTTCATAGGCGAACCTTCAATTACATGGTATTTCTGGACATTAATAGGAATATATCTATTCATTCCGGTTTTAAACTCATTTATCAAAGACTATGAAATTAAGGGTGTCGAATACTTTCTGGCAATCTGGTTTGTCACAATGATTTTAAAGACATTTAACGCTTATCCGTTATGGAGCTATTTCAATCTGGACATGTTTGCAAGCTTTATTGGATATCCTGTTTTGGGATACTGGCTTGTCAACAAAAAGTTCAACTTAACTGACAAGAAACTCTGCATCTTAGGATTCATAATACTTTTAATTTCACTGGCCGTATTTGTATACCTCGGATACACGAAAGTTAGTCTGAATAGATATGAAAACATTCCAAACCTATTTATGGGAGTAGGATTGTTCCTATTTGTCATGTGCCTTGATAGATTAAACAAATTTAACTCGATTAGAGATAATTTTATTGGAAAAGCCATTATATCCTTAAGTGTGTGCAGTGACGGAATGTACTTCTCACACGTGATAGTTGTCAAATTCTTATCTTACTACAATCCAAAATCCAACTTAATGTTTCCAGTGATGTTTGTTTTAATAGTATTTTTAAGCTGGCTTTTACCTTATGTTTTAAGCAAGATTCCATATGTGAAAACTATTAGTGGAGTCTAACTCATTAACCATACAATCATCATATTGAAATCGGT
The DNA here is from genome assembly GCA_017460025.1 of Methanobrevibacter sp. Classification (GTDB taxonomy): domain Archaea; phylum Methanobacteriota; class Methanobacteria; order Methanobacteriales; family Methanobacteriaceae; genus Methanocatella. The sequence goes on from JAFUBV010000294.1 coordinate 2,798, forward strand.
GCTTAATCAGCAACTATGCATAATGCTAAATCAAATTTGGAATGTTCAAACATCAGTCATCGAAATATAACATTATGGACATAACTTCAAATATATGAAAAATACTAACTTGAAGCAATTTCATCAAGTTAGAACAATATTACTCTCTAAAAGCAATATTCTAAACTAAAATAAGTTAAATTTATAAAATAAAAGAACAAATTAATAATTATATAAAAATATTTCCAAAATCACATCATAAATGATTTAAAATAATGGGATTAAAATGTTAAGAGATTTTAAATTAAAGATTAATAACTTCGGACCGATAAACAATGCCGATTTAAATATTTCCAAAATAAACATCATTGCAGGTAAAAATGCAAGCGGCAAGACAAGCATCAGTAAATTATTATATTGCATAATCACAGCATTTTCAACTGATGGAGATTATCTATCCTATGAAAGTATGAAAGAACAATTTAATTTATTAATAAACAATTTACAAATCCCTTACACTGAAACAGGAAAAATTTCCGAGCTGAAAGAAATTAGATTTAATATAGAAAGTGATAATGAATTTAAAACAGAGACACTATTGAGAAATTATGACAAGTTTGAATCATTTATAAATACATTGGAACTTGATGATGAAGAATTTTTCAAAAACTCAATTTCTAAAAATAAAGAAAACATTAAAAGAACACAAAACATTGGAAATTATTGGCCGTTATTAG
>JAFUBV010000295.1 GCA_017460025.1 Methanobrevibacter sp.
GAAAGTTGGAGTGTTTTTATGTGAATGTGGAGGAAATATCTCAGATATTATTGATTTGGATGAAGTTAGAGCCTCCTTGGATGTTGAATTTATCGGCCAGTTTGAAAACTTATGTTCATTAAACGGCCGTAAGATAATTCGTGATGCAATATTTGACCATAATCTGGACAGGGTTGTAGTGGCTGCATGTTCACCGATAAGTCACGAAAAGACTTTTCAGGATTATGTAAAGCCTCTAAATCCTTATTTGATGGATATGGCTAATATTCGTGAACAGTGTTCATGGGTTCATTCAGATAAACAAAAGGCAACCCAAAAAGCCATTACATTAATCAATGCATCAATCGAAAAGGTAAAGCAGTCAGATGCAGTTGATCCGATTTTTTGCCAGACTCCGGATGAAGTGGCCGTAATCGGTGGAGGAATTGCAGGTATGAATGCAGCATTATCCCTTGCAAAACAGGGAACAAAGGTTACCTTAATCGAGCAGTCTCCGTCAATCGGCGGACATATGGCCAAGATAGGTAAGGTATTCTCACCTGTCAAGATTGCAGAAGAGTGTGGAATGTGTCTTTTAAACCCAATATTGAATGAACTGGTATGGAATGACAATATTGAGGTTATAACCAATGCAAAAGTCATTGAAGCTGAAAGAAGAGCAGGAACATACAATCTGATAGTTGAAAAATCTCCACGTTATGTTGATACCGAAAAATGTATTGCATGCGGTAAATGTGCTCAGGCATGTGAAGTTGAAGTTCCTGATGACTGGAATGATGGTCTTTCCAATAGAAAAGCAATCTACAGACCGTTTGGACAGTCCTATCCTGAAAGCTATGTTATAGATATGGAAAACTGTACAAAATGCAGCAATTGTGTTAAAGTCTGTAATATGAGAGCTATTAAGCTTAGGGGCAGGCCTGAAAGAATTCCTCTTCAGGTAGGTTCAATTATTGTAGCTACAGGTCATAAGCTCTTTGACATGAACAAAAGGCCGGAATATGGATACACCAGATATGATGATGTGATAACTCAATCTGAATTGGGACGTATTACTGGTGTAAACGGACCGACAAAAGGTAAACTCCTAAAATCCAATGGTGAAGTTCCAAAAAGGGTAGTTATGATACAGTGTGTAGGTTCAAGGGATGAAAAACCTGACGGACACAGATATTGTTCAAAAATATGCTGTACTGTAGCATTGAAAAATGCAAATATCATCAAGCACAAGTATCCTGAAACTGATGTTGTAATATGTTACACTGACGTTAGAACACCTGGAATGTTTGAAAAATACTATAAGCATACTCAGGAAAATGAAGTGAGATTCATCAGAGGAAGACCAGGCGAGGTTGTTAAAAAAGGAGACAGCTTTATTGTAAGAACTGAAGATACATTAAAAGGAGAATTCATTGAAATTGAAGCTGATATGGTTGTTCTTTCAACTGCAATGGAACCTTCCGACGGTACTCGCGAAATTGCTGAAATATTGAATATCGGTACGACTGAAGACGGATTCATCAAGGAATCCCATCCTAAAATCAAACCTGTTGCAACCGACGTTCAGGGAATATTCGTCTGCGGAACCGCACAGGATCCTAAAGACATTACCGAATCAATCATGCAGGCAACAGCATCAGCATCAAAAGTGTCAGAATACAATTACGGCGGTGTTGAAATCGAACCGTTCATTGCAGAAATCGACAAGGAAAAATGTATTCTTTGCAGTGACTGTATAAGCCGCTGTAAATATAAGTCAATGAGCATTCAAAACGATGAGGTCTATATTGATCCTATGGCATGTACAGGATGTGGAAAATGTCTTGTCGGATGTCGCCAAAAGGCTATTCATGTTAACGGTAACATTGATGAAAAGATTATGGCAACAATTAAGGGAGTACTATCCAAAAAACAGGAAGGCCAACGTATGATTCTGGTCTTTTTGGACAATATAGGATATACTGCAGCGGATAACATTGGAGTCAACAGATTATCCTACCCTGAATCCATCCATATAATAAAGGTCATTTCTGTCAACCGTGTAAGGCCAAATCATATCAAGTATGCTCTTGATAATGGGGCTGATGGGGTCTTCATTGGGGAATTCCCTGGTGATTTGATGTATGATGAGGTTGAACGTAAGGTTGTAAGGATAAAAGAAACTTTAGAGGAATTAAATGAAAATCCTGAAAGAATCATGTTTTCTAAAGTTTATATTCCGTATTTCACAGGTCTTGCACGCAAACTAACAGATTTCGATAAAAAAATTGAAGAATTAAATCTTTAATTTTTTTCTTATTTTTTTTTAAAATTCTATTTTTTTTTATATGATTTTTTCATTTTTCAGAATATTTTATATAGTCTCAAATCTATATTAAAAATATTAGCGATAATATAAAAATTATTATATTATGTTAATTTAATGAAAAAACTTGGGGGTTTATTTATTAACTACAAAAAATGTTTATTAGCTTGTTTGGTTATCTCATTATTTGTAACTTTGTCTTGTGTTTCTGCAAGTGACGTTAATAATGCGGATGATAATCTAACAGCCCTAACAGATGAAAATAATGTCATTTCAGTTGATGACATTCAAACTGATGAAATTTTAATGATGTCTGAGGGTGATGTTTTAGCAGCATCTTCAGATGATATATTAACTGGAACCTATACGGATTTATCCAGACTTATAAACAATGCTCCGGATGGTTCTACAGTTTATTTAAATGATGATTACAGCATCTATAATGCATTCTATTTCAGTTATAGAAATAATCTGGTTATAGATGGTCAGGGACATACAATTGATGCAAATCATAATTCCAGAATATTTTATGTATATTCCACTTCATCAAACATAACATTTAAAAATATTAAATTTATAAATGGTTATGAAGCCAATGGTGGTGCAATCTATTCTTCAATTCCTTTAAATGTTATTAACTGTACTTTTGAAGATAATGAAGTTACATCATTAAGTAAAGGTGGTGGAGCAATTTACTTTGCTCAACAGGGCAATACAGTAGTCAATATCACTGATTCTATTTTCAGAAGAAATACTGCTTTACAATATGGTGGTGCAATAGAATTTGATAATTCCAACCAGCCAGGATATACTGTAAACATTAAAGACTGTATATTTGAAGAGAATAAAATTACTGGTACATCCGCTATGGGTGGTGGAGCAATTCTGGTGTACAGATATGTCACAGTCAACATTGATTCAACTAAATTCATAAATAACACTGCAACAGAATCTGAAGGTGGAGCTATAAGATATTCCGGAACAGTTACTGTTAACAATTCAGAATTTTATTCAAATGAAGCTATGTTTGGTGGAGCATTATGTTACGGTCAGATTTATGCTTTAAATGTTTATAATTCCAAATTTATTGACAACTACGCAAAAGTTCAGGGTGGAGCAATTAAAAGCCGTGACTTTGACATGAAAAATGTAACATTCATTAACAACACTGCAGATGAATCTGGTGGTGCATTGTTCTCAAGATCAGGTGTTGCTGTTATAAGTGATTCACAATTAATTAACAGCACAGCTCCAAACGGTGCAGGTTTATATGTTCATGCTGATGTTACAAGTATCAGTGTTGTAGATACCAATTTCACCCATAACATAGC
>JAFUBV010000296.1 GCA_017460025.1 Methanobrevibacter sp.
CAAATGAAAAATTGCTCAAAAAAGATTCTGAAATTGACAAGCAGATTGAAATTATCAAAAATGACATAGATTCAAGCAAAGAATATATCTTCTCTAAACAGCATTTCACTACAGTTCCTTTCATTGAAAAAGTACTGGAAAAAACAATGACCAGCAAATACCATATACTGGTGGGTGAAGGTTGTATTAATTGTAAAATATGCACAAAAGTTTGTCCAAGAGGAAATATTGAATTAACAGAAAACGGACCAATGATTGGTAATGTCTGTGAGTTCTGTTTCGGCTGTGTTCATCACTGCAAACAGAAAGTTTTGCATATCAACGATGAATTAAATGCTGATGAGAGATATATAAACCCATACATTAAAGTTTCAGAAATTATTAAAAGTAATAATATGGGTGATTTAAATGAAAGTAAATGTTAAAAATCATACAATGATGTATCCCGCACCTGCTGTAGTTGCAAGTGCATATGATGAGAATGGAAATGCTGATGCATGTACATTAGCCTTTGCGACAATGTGTTCTCATCATCCGCCTGCAGTTATGATAGCTATCAATACAACACTAAAAAGAAAAACCCTAAAAAGCATATTGCATTCAAAAGAGTTCTGTCTGGCTTATCCAAGTGTAGAACATGCTGCTGAAGTCGATTATCTTGGAATTGAATCAGGATATAATGAGGATAAACTGGCTAAAATAAATTTCACCCACCAAAAGGGCGAAAAGGTTAATGCACCAATAATCAATGATTTCAAGGTATCTGTAGAATGTAAGGTAATGCATATTGCAGAAATCGGATCACATACTCAAATCACAGGTGAAATAGTTAACGTTCAGGCAGATGAGGATGTCATAACAAACAATAAAATTGACTTTTTAAAACTTAATCCATTAGCATATGATGATATAACTCATTCATATTATAATACTGGTGAAAAAATAGGTGATGCGTTTAAAATTGGTTTAAAATATAAAAAATAAAGAGTGAAACCTCTTTATAATCCATATTTGAATTTGATTCTATATTCCTGATTAATTGATTCTGTTGAAATATAGTCTCCTTTAACTATATCAGAGATTTTTGCAATATCTTCCTGAGAGATATTGTTGTTGTCTGATAACGGCAAAAAGAATGTGATTTCATCATCCACAATTAAATAATTTAATAATTTTGCTTCTCTTTTTTGATATTTTCCAATTATTTCTTCGATTTCTTTTTCAGTGTTTTTTTCTAGATTTACCATAATTATCCCTTTATTGATTTTGCAAGTTCAACACCTTTTTGGAAAGCTTCAGACAATACATCTTCATCAGGCACAAAAGTAACATCTAATGTATCAAAAATTGTAAATCCTGCACTTTCTAAATCACTTTGGAGTTTAGCAACAGCTCCTCCGCCCCATCCTTTGGATGAAAAGATTAATGCATTTTTCTCACTTGTCGTTCCTTTGAAATTAAGACAATTTAACCAGTACATTATGTTTCCGATACGTGGGAATGGCTTGTTCATCATTGTTGGAGCACCTAAAGCAATAGCTTTACAGTCTAAAAGATCATTAACTACTTCGGATTCCCAATCCTCTTGCATGAAATATATTTTTGCTTCAACGCCTTCACTCATCACTCCTTCAGCTATCTGATAAGCTAATTTTTCTGTAGAATGATGCATTGTATCATAAATTATAGTTATTTTGTCTTCACATACACCGGTTGCCCAGTCAGAGTATGCCTTAACGATTTTTGATGGATCTTTCCAGATTTGACCATGGCAAGGTGCAATCATTTTTATCTGGTCAACTATTCCTGCATCAGTTAATTCCTGCAGTTTCATCCTAAGCATTCGTGCTCCTAAAACCACCAGATTAGCATAGAATTTTTTAGCTTCATTTAAAATGAATGCTTCATCATAATCTTCAGCATATCTTTTAGACATACATACGTGCTGACCGAATGCATCATTTGAGAATAATATTCCTTCTTCATTAAGCATTACAAACATACTGTCTGGCCAGTGAAGCATTGGTGCTGATACAACGGACAATGTTTTATCTCCCAAATCAATCACATCGCCGGTTTTTACAGTAGTTATTTCAACATCACTGTAATTGTGGTATTGTTTTTCTAAAAATTCCGCTCCTTTAGGTGAAGCATAAACTTCTGCATCACTAAATTTGTCTATTGTTTCTTTTAGTCCAATGGAATGGTCAAGTTCAGTGTGATTTTGTATAAAAACATCAATTTTCACTTCACGACCTTCTTTAGCAAATGCATCTTCGATTCTCGCATTTAACTGATCAATCATTCCATCGGAAAATACATTGTCAATTAATGCTACTTTTTCACTTCCAAATACCAGATAACAGTTATATGTAGTTCCAGGTATTGCAAAACCGTGGAAACTTCTTGTATTCCAATGTAGTGCTCCTACCCAGTATACACCTTCACTAATTTTTACAGATTCGGCTTTCATAAGTTTTCACCTTTTATTATTTATTTAAATTTTTATAATTATATAAATTTTGTAACTAATTCTGTGTAAAAAGTGAATTATTAATTATATTAAATTGCTTAAGAAAATGCTGGTTCAAATTATTGCAAATGTTTTCATATTGATTGCAAACTCCAACAGCGGTATGAGGTATGATGGAATTATTTTCCTCATTAAAATCAACAAATGTACCGAATACTTCTTCACCATCTCTTATTAATAGTTTTATCATTGGCAAATCTGATTTGAGAATTTTTAAATTATTTAAATTATAATTTTTAAATAGTTTTATGATTTCTATTTTTTTCTGGTTAACATAGCATTCTTCATTAGCTAAAATCTTAATTTCAACATTTTCGGGAAGTTTTTTAAATGCTTTCAATATTTCTTCCCCCTCATTTTCCAGTAAAAATCCTAATCTTATGGTAATTGATTTTTTGGCTTTTTTAATAACCTCTATTTCTTTTTTGATTATGTCTTCATTGGAATGAATGAGCCAGACTGGAGCTCTAACTTCAGAAATTTTATCATCATATAACTTTTGCAGTTCCTCTTCGCATTCATCTAATTCGTTGATCAATTCGTTTTTTTCTTTTTTAATTATTATTTTAGGTTCAATAACTCTGTATTTAATAGTACGTCCTCTTTTAACTTCA
>JAFUBV010000022.1 GCA_017460025.1 Methanobrevibacter sp.
GGAGAAATTTTAGGTAAACAAGCATATGCAAGCATAAAAGACATCCCCGAAAAAGTTGATTTAGCAATAATTACAATCCCATCAGTCTTTGTAAATGATACAGTGCGTGACTGTGGTGAAGTCGGCGTGGAAAACATGGTTGTTATTACTGCCGGTTTCAAAGAAGTTGGTGAAGAAGGAGCTAAATTAGAAGCTGAATTAACCGGACTTGGTGAAAAATACGGAATTAACATTATCGGACCAAACAGTTTAGGTATTACCGATTCTCACACCCCATTAAACGGATCATTCTCCCAAATGATGCCACCAAAAGGAAACATTGCATTCATTTCCCAAAGTGGAGCAATGATGGTAGCAATCATCGATTGGAGTGTAACATCCGGAATCGGATTCAGTAAAGTAATCAGTCTTGGAAATAAAGCTGGAGTTAATGAAATAGAATTATTGCAATACTTGGCTGAAGATGATGAGACAAATGTTATCATCTGTTACTTGGAATCTATTTCAGACGATAAAGATTTCATCAGGACCATGAGAGAAACCGCAGCTAAAAAACCAATTATCATTCTTAAATCAGGTTCATCCTCAGCAGGTGCAGAAGCTGCATCCTCACACACAGGTGCATTGGCGGGCAGTGACCTTGCATTTGATACTGCATTCGGCCAATCCGGAATTATGCGTGTGGAAACCATGGCTGAGTTATTCGACTTAGGTTTAGCATTTTCCAAAGCACCTCTCCCAGAAGGCAGCAATGTAGCTATCATTACCAACGCTGGTGGTGGAGGAGTATTGACCGTAGACGCTATGGAAAAAGTAGGTTTGGACCTCGTTAAATTTGATGAAGAAACCACAGCAAGATTGAAAGAATGTATTCCTGATGAAGGTAGTGCAAACAACCCAATTGACGTATTGGGAGACGCACCTGTAAACAGATACCAGGAATCACTCGATATCGTATTGCACGATGAAAGGGTAGACAGTTTAATCGTCATGGTTTGTCCAACCGCTTCCGCTGATCCTGACGGAATTGCACAGGCAATATTGGACGGAAGGAAAGACTCCAAAAAACCTATCATCGTCGTTAACATGGGTGGTCCAACATTTGAAAATGCAAATGAACTTTTAAGAGAAAACCACATTCCAACTTATGTTTTCCCTGAAACCGCAGTTGACGCTCTTGCAGCAATGACCAACTATGCAAAATTAGGCGAAAGAAAATACGATGATGTTGTAGAAAACATCACTGATGTTGACAAAGATGCTGTTAAAGCAATATTCGACAAAGTTACCGCTGACGGAAGAGACACACTGCTCGGAAGTGAAGCATATGCAGTGGCTGAAGCTTACGGAATTTCAGCAGCACCAATCAAACTTTCAACTTCTGCGGATGAAGCTGCCAGTTTGGCTGAAGAAATGGAATTCCCAGTCGTGCTTAAAATCGCATCAGATAAAATCTTGCACAAATCAGATATCGGTGGAGTAAAAGTTGGAATTTCAACTGTTGAAGAAGCTAAAGAAGCATACGATGAAATCATTGCAAATGCAAAAGCTGCACACCCAGACATCATACCTGATGGTGTGGAAGTCCAAAAAATGATGGAATCCGGCCAGGAAGTTATTGTAGGTATGATCAAGGACAAACAATTCGGACCAATGATTGCATTTGGTATGGGCGGAATCTACGTTAACCTTATTGAAGACGTTTCCTTCAAACTGGCTAAAGGCCTGTCATCCCAGGAAATTGATGAACAAATCGAAGCTACAAAAGTTTCTGAATTGCTTAAAGGATACAGAGGCGAAGCTGCCTGCGATATCGAAGAAGTAAAAGAAGCTATTAAAAGAGTAGCAAGATTAACTTTAGACTTCCCAGAAATATCTGAGCTTGATATCAACCCAATCTTTGTTTACGAAGAAGGTTCAAGCGCATTAGATATTAAAATCAAATTATAATTTCTCTTAACGAGAAATTCAACTCTTTTTTTATTTTTAACTTTACAGGTGTATTTATGGATGGTGAAATTGATTTAGAAGTATTTACCATAGCTATTATTCAGCTCCACAACGCATTTCAACAACTTAATGATAATTGCTCTGACGTTAAGGAATCTCTTGATTCAAGTTATGAAAATCTCAAAGAGTTATCCGATTCATTGGAAAGCATAATTAATGAGGAAGAAATTAATGCAACCGAAGTTGAGCCTTTTTTCACATATTCAGTTAAGATGTTTCCGGAATACAAAACCCAACTCGCAAACCTTGAAAATTTAGATGATGATTTAAATGAATCTGTGATTAATTTAATTGAAGTTTTTGATAAACTACATAAAATAGCTGATGAGTATTTCAAAAATAGAGGTGTTACAGTATGAAATATGATTTAAGTAAAGTGGACATACATATGAACCTGCAATATGAATGCATTACTACAACAATTAACTCCAAAAAAGAAAAGAATTCTGCAGCATTTGCTTTCATTTACTTAGGTGAAGACAAGGTAATGTGCAGAATATTTGAAGGCTCACAAAGCCTAAAAAACATTCAGGAAACAAAACAGTATGTTGTTAACGTGACACAGGACCCGATTATATTTACCAAATCAACGATTGACAAGCTTCCGGCACAATATTATACCGATGATGAAGACATTGCCATTTTGAAAGATGCGGGATCTTATATGGTCATTGAAGTTGATGACATTGAGATGAAAACTCCGGAGGATTTTCCAATTAAAAATGACACAAACATCTATTTCATTAACGGAACAATTAAAGACTTTGTCATTAATGACGAATCAGTAAAAGCATTCAACAGAGGATTTTCATCATTGATTGAATCACTGGTGAACTGCAGCCGTTACAAGATTGTTGATGGTGAGAAAAGACAATATTACAAAGACCGTCTTGAAGAAAACAAAAGAATCATCAATAAAGTATCAGACGAAAAGACTCAAGAGGCAATGGATATTCTTGCTGAAGAGTATGAAAAAAACTAGTTTTTAAAAAAAAAATATTGGGAGGATTTAATGTCCATCCCAGTATAATACATCATGGTCAATAGTTTGGTTTAAAATACCTAAATCTACTTCTAATTGAATGAAACTGTCAACATTTGCTTTGTAATCATCATCTAAACCTGAGATGAATGGGAAACTAGCTAATGAGCTTGCTTCTACATCTGCATCAGAAACAATGTCTTCAGGTAATAATTCCACAATAGCACTAGCGTTTTCATCAATATTGTCGTTGATGAATTGGGTAGCGTTTTCATGGATTTCTGCAATAGCTTTAACAGTGTCAGGGTTGTTATCAATTAAATCTTGTGAAGCTACAACAACACAGCAAGGGTGGTTTGGTAAGATATCAGCAGAAGTTGCTAAAACACCGTTTCCAGCAGCTTCAGAAGTACTTACGAATGGTTGGAAAGTTACACCTGCATCAATAGTGTTGGTGTTAATTGCATCGTTGATTGAAGGAGTTTTCATTGCGGATGCATTTACTTGATCAATTGATAAACCAGTTTGGTTTAAGTAGTAATTTAACAATACGTATTGAATACTTGCTTCACCAGGAGTTGCAACATTTTTACCGGATAAATCGGAAGCTGCAGCAATTCCGGATTCGTTGGAAATAATAATTCCACTACCTTCATTTTGAGCAGCGGAAATGATTTTTACAGGAACACCTTTTTCAACTGAAGACAATACAGGAGAGATACCTACATATCCAACATCTACTTCTCCACTTGCCATAGCAGTCATTAAGTCTCCACCATTGTTGAACTGAACAAGTTCAGTTTCAATTCCTTTTTCTTTGTATAAACCTTGAGCATCAGCTACAAATAATGCAGAATCGTGATCAGAAGGTAAATAACCAATAGTTACCTTGTTGCCAGAGTCTCCGCCTAAAAAGTCGAACCAGCCAGCACTGACTGAACCCATTGCGAGTAAGGCGATTAAGACTACTGCTAAAATAACACCTATCTTCTTATTCATTGAATCACCATAATTTTTTTTATAATAACA
>JAFUBV010000297.1 GCA_017460025.1 Methanobrevibacter sp.
AAGAGGAAAAATTTTGATAATCTAAAGGAATGAAACGATTTTCTACAGTATGTGCATAATATTCATTCATTATCTTAATATCTGAAAGAGTCAATACAAACTCAACAAAAGCTTTTAAAGCGGAAGATGCTTTAACATTTAAAATCCTGCACAATAATTCAACACTTAACTGAAACAATAAAAAATGAGCCAATTCATGGATAATTGCGCCAATTTGTAATGATTCCTCTAAACGATCATCATATAAAATAAAGATATTTGCACTTTCACCGTGAGCTATTCCGCTGGATTTTGGAATAGTTGGAGTAAATTGAGAAGCAATATGTAATATCTTATCTTTTGGAGTGATTTCTGTGATTTTTAGATAATCCAACTTCTTAAAAATATCCTCCAAGATGTCTTTATATTCTCTACTTGATATTTTGGCATTTAACATCAATACCAGATTACTTTCACTGAATAAATTATCAAAATCATCGATAGCTAAAGGAATAATCTCATTATGGCATTCCTCACAGAAATTATTGGAATCAGGATTTTTATGGCCACAGTATGGACAGATATTTTCTTCAACAAGATAACATCCGCAATGTGTACAATAATTATTTTCTTTAAAATTAAATGTTCCGCAAATATCACATCTTTTCATTTAAACACCATTCAAGAAATTTTTAACTGAATTTATTGTATTTGAAAAGGATTTCTTACGATAAATAGTTTTTTTAATATTTTTTCCGCAATTGGGACAAAATTCACAATCAAAATCAACAATTTTTCCACAGCCACATACAATTTTGGATTTTATGGTGCGCTCAGGATTTAATCTTTTTCCACAGGAAGAACAGATCTTTTCACCAATCGGATTTCTAGCACCGCAAACACAAATAATTTCAGTTATCTCAATATTCAGATCATTTCCACATTCAACGCAAAAATCAGACATTATGTCATTTAAAGCAGAACAAACACATAATTTTTTCATCCCATCAATATTCGCATAGCTGTCTAAAGGAAGACCACACTTTTCACAAAACAAGCTATTTTCATCATTTTCAGAACCACAACTGCAAAAAACAGGACGGTCATATTCCATGTGAAAATTCAAATCAAAAACATTTTCTTTTTCATCTTCATGCAATTTGCGACCGCACATGTCGCAGAATTCACTGTCCGGAGAGTTATAGGCACCGCATTCACAGATAATGTCTTCAGTAATGAAATCATTAATATCAAATTTAGGCTTTTTGGATCTATTAATGAAACGGCGAACACCTTTTTTAATACGTTCAGCCCTACAATGATGGCAGAACACATTATCGATTTCATTCAAATATCCGCAAGAGCATATGTCATACTTAAAATCAGAATCAATGTTGATAGTCGGTGAAAAGTCTATATTGAAATTAAAAAATCCGACATTGTGAATTGGCGGAGAAAATATGTAATTATCATCACTAATTTCAAAGATTGTTTTTGCACCGCAATTAGAACAGTGCTCATCATTTGGAGCCAATCTCTTTCCACATTCAGGACAATAATTCCAAAACGCCATAATATCAAAAAATTATAATTTAGATAATGATTTAACCTCATTAACTATTTCTGATAATATCTCTTCACCTAATCCTTCAATATATTTCACAGAACCTGCACATTCATGTCCTCCACCATCTACACCTGCTGAAGGTACTTTGGCTGCCAAATTAGAAACTATATCATTTACATTAAATCCAAATTCTGCATTGACTGCATCTGTAGCTCTAAATACTCCAAAGTCAGGACCATGTCCTAAAGTTACAATTGGCTTGTCCTCTCCGATTTCATGCAGCATCCTGTCATGAACAAAACCACATGTTTTTCCGGGAGCAGGGAAAGTGAACTTGTGAGCATACTTTTCAACATCAATAATATTAAAGTAAATTCCATTTTCAAACTGCGTACTTTTAATGTTTGGAAGTACTGCCTTAAGTTGAGTATCAATCCTTTTTTCATATTCTTTATATAATGCATCAATCATTTTATAATGTTTATCAAAGTTATCAACAGCAAGAATAGTGTCCATAATTCCCCTACCGTTCATGAATCTTAAGAAATATGATTCGAAATCAATACATTCTGCCACTTTTGCCAAATGTTCTTTTGTAAAGTCTTTCTCATAAGCAAGTTCCAGGTATTGATAAACTTCACCGCATTCAGCACGGTCACCCAATGCAGCAATAGCCGGCAGATGCTGGATTAATTGTTTAACATCAGGATTGATAATGTGGGCAACCTCAGTTGCTAAAGCACCGGCGGTTAACTGTGAGTCTCCACCGACAAGATATGGGTTTACATGAGTATCCACATATTCATCCACAGCAACAGTTGCATTAATTATCTCACCGTCTTCCTCTTCAACAGTTAATAAATCGCCTGGAGAGTGGTGATCAATTACGACGACTTCAATATCATATATTTTAGCCTGCATTAATGCTACAATATCCTCTTCCGTAGAACCGTTATCCAACAGGACAATTAACGGTAATTTTTGACCGTGTCTTTCCTGGTCCTCCAAAGCGAATGATAAATCTTTTACAACATCTTCAAGTTCATAAAACGGAGCTTTGGATGGGGAACGTTTGAAATAATAGTATTGTGCGTCATTGCTAGGATTGATTTGTTCAATCAGTGGGACTACAGCCTTTTCCATTGCAACTCCAGCACATATTCCATCAGCATCATTGTGATGTCTAAGCAAAATTGTTCTTCCGTCAAGAATTGCCCTTCTGATTTTGCGGGCAGCTTCCCTCATCTGAGGTTTGAGTTTGTTTAAAATATCACTTTTGACCAAGAAATCAACATCTTCAGGTTCAGCCTTCTCATTTAATGCATCGTCAATTAATTTATGTAACTGTTCCTTTTTAGAACCGTCAAGTTTTGTCATTGAAGATGACTCAATTTGTGTCTTTCCACCATGCTGATTAACATCACCTATGATTTCAACAGCATCACCTTCAACAATATCAGGATATGCCCTTACACCGGCTTCATCAAAGGCCGCAACTTCAGTGACACCACTTTCATCAGTTATTGTAAAAATTGTAGGGCCGGAAGTCTGTTGAACCTGTAAAACTTCACCGTCAATGCGAACCATTTTACCCATTTTACTTTCCAAATCACCGATTACAGTTCGTTTAATGGATTTTGTTAACTTAATAAGCCTGTGATTTCTGACATATGCCGGGGCGAAATCAATCTTTCCTTCTCTTGACTTGATGGATGTGATAAATACAATTACCTCTTCGCCAACAGAATATCCTGAAACTTCACCTCTCATCAATCCCCAAACATTATTGTTTAAGCTGATGAATGCACCGTATTTTTCTATTCTTGTGATTTTACCTTTGTATAGCTTATCACGATCCATATCTCTCATTTCACATAATGGATCTAAGACATAGACATCTTTAACTTCATTTTCACGAGCACGGCGTTTTTCTTCCGCCTCTTTTTTCTCTTTACGTTTAGCGCCGCATTCTGCACATATATCATATTTTTCATCTAAAGGCTTACCGCAATCACGGCAGACATTAACTTGGCCTGTACCTCCACAATATTGGCAATCCTCATAAACTTCAACCTGACCTTTTCCATTACATACTTCACATGGAATATCCTGTTCTGCACCTAAATCAAATTTAGCTCTAGCATTATTATTTACTCCTTTAAAATGATTTCCAACATCAAAGGAATCTTCTTCATAACCTGTTCCTCCACAGCTAGAGCATTCCTTATAATCTACAACAACAGATCCAGAACCATTACATTTTGGACAATTTTTTTTCAATTTAAAAACCTCATTTAAATAAATCCGGATTATCTTTAACCAGGTCATTTCTGACTTTCTGGAATTCTAAAGCGTCATTCATTAATTCATTAGCTTCATATGCATAACTGTTACCTGTACTATTCTGATAATTTTCAAAATAATCTATAGCTTCCATCAAGTAATCAGTAGCATTCAATTTAAGCTTCAATTCTTCCAATAAAGTATTCACATAACTCTTATAAACATCATCAGTGCTTGACGTGAAATTATCCTTAATACTCGTCAACTGAGAAATACTTTTATTAAAATTATTTGACGCCGAAATAGCTTTATTTCTTGATTCATCATAATTTTTATCATTTAACAAGTCAACAGCTTCATTATAATCTGAATCACCTGTGGCAATACTTTC
>JAFUBV010000298.1 GCA_017460025.1 Methanobrevibacter sp.
AGAGACATGCCTGAAAAATTAGCAAATGGTGAAAAATACTTCTCTTTAGGCAGATTTAAAGACCTGGAAACCGCTAAAAATCTTACCTCAGAATTATCAATTGTTGAAGATAATCACTGGGCAATGCTGTATGCACCATTGGATGAAGCTGATTTTGAAGCTGATGTAATTCAAATAATTACAGAACCTGTTGGCGGAATGAAACTTGCACAAAGTATTGTTTATGCAACCGGTGAGAAAATTAACCCTAGCTTTGCAGGTATTCAGTCATTATGTGGAGATGCATTTGCAAATCCTTATATTGAAGACGGAATTAACTTTACATTAGGTTGTGATGGTTCCAGAAAAGCGGCTGACATTAAAGACAATGAAATGACCATTGGTATCAGTGCTGCAAAAATAGAAGAAGTAATTAATGGGCTAGAAGCTATCTAATTACATCCAAATAATCATCATAATGATTAATGTTTAATAATTCTTTTTTATTTTTTTCTTTTATTCCATAAAACGTGTAACCATCAGCAAATATCTTTCTTAGAATAGGATTTAAATTATCATCCTCATTTTCCAGGTATTTCATAAGATTTTCTCTTGGCGCTACAAAAGGCATTCCAAGACCTTCAGCAGTATCCAAAAGACCGGTTTTTCTTCTTCTCAAAATGGAAATTGTCTTATATGGATTTTCACATTTTTCCAAAACATTTATCATCCTGTTGAATGTGTCCGTGGATACGGTTGGCTGGTCTCCAGTCACGCATAATGCAAAATCAGATGAGATATTTGATAAACCATTGTTTAATGAAGTTGATAAACCTACATCACAGGGATTGTTTATGATAAACTTTACAGAGTCTTCATAATTATTAGAAATAGCTTCAAGTATTTCATCACTATAATGGCCAAGTACAACAATACATTCATCAATATCTGCAGATAATGTATTGTCAATGGTTGTCTCTAAAACGGTCTTATCATTAAATGGTAAAATAAGTTTATTTTTCACTTCCAATTTTCTGGAAATCTGATCTTTACGCATTCTGGAATTTTTTCCGGCTGCAGTAATAATTGCTGAAATTGACATAATAAAAAAAGAAATATTAGGTAGATGAATTACCTATATCAGTTAAACCAGTTGAATTTGTAGTCATATTTGTGGAATTGACATCGCTTGTAGGAACATACCTTACAATTTTAGCTAAAATACACATTCCAGTACCTTCACCTTCAGTCCACATGACTATTTTAACAGGATAGTCATGATTATTGGTTACTTTGATGTCACTGGCAGGGTTGTAACCGTACAATACTGCATATTCATCACCCGTCATACCAACAGGCATACCAAATCCTTCACCTAAAACAGCTGCCCTTAATGCTCTGGCAGGCGGACATACACCGTGTGCTGCACTTCCTCCAGGAGCATGCTCATCTGCAGCAGATCCGAATGAAACATAATCGTGTCCATTACCTGAGGAGTTTGGCGGAATGACTGTATTGTTCCAAGCTTCAACAAACTGTCTGGCATTGAATTCTCTTACACTGTCACCATATTCCGGGTGAGAACCTAAATAAGTGTAATAAACCTCTCCTTCGACTTCAGTAGTATTACCCATATATAAAACAATTGGAGAATATGATGGATAAGCATCTACATAATCAGAAACTTCCTTACCGAAAATACGTTCCACATCATCATAGCTGATATTATTTCTACCATCAGAGAATCCTACAATACCTTTTTCCAATGTGAAGTTTGAACCTACACTTGAATCATAATTATACCAATTTAAAATTGATGTTACATTATAGAAATCATTACTGAAATCTAAATTTTTAATTTCATCAGTAGGAACAGACTGAACTACGGTACCATTTTCAACAATATCTAAACCATCTTCAGTTTTGGTTAAAACTTTATACGGACTACTGTAACCCCAAATATAAGTATCAGGAGCTTTCACAGATAATTTATCTCCTTCAATTGTCAAATACCCTGGACCTTCAAAGCCATAAGCATCCCCATAGGAATCAATACCTTCAGAGGATATTGTTGAGAAATCAAAAGGAACATATCCTGTAGTTAAAGTTAATAGAATGCCTTTTAAATCGAGAGTTGCAATTTCATGAATAATAAAAGATGGATTTGAAAGTAATGGAACTTCAACCATAGGTTTATCATCTAAAATAGAATCTCCAGCAAACATTGATTGACCAATTGGCAATTCATATGCATCTGCAAATGATTGGCCGGTAAATGAAGTATGATTTACAAATGAAAATGCGAATAACATTATACAAACAACAAATAAAATCAAAACAATTTTAATAGATGTATTTCTCCATTCATAACTCATTATTACAAACACCTTAGTAAATTTACTATTACTAATTAATATGTATTTTATTACTATTTATATATGATGTTCAAGATAGCTTTTCAGAGATTAATTTAATTCTTTCCTGAATATTGATAATGGCATCCTGTCCGTTACCGCCTATAAGCATCGCTTCCTCATGTGAAAACTCTGCCACATATGCTATAATGTCATCTAAAGATGTTGCAGTTAATACCCTTCCGCGATATTTCATATAGTTTAAACGATAAATTGCCAAGTCCAGATTATCATCCAAACCAGGGAAAATCACAATGACTTCAGGATTGTATTTAACGGCTTCATCGATGATTTCAAGTCTGTGGGCTTCATGAGATCTAGGAGTACCAATGAATATTGCATAGAAATCCTTTTCGCTTAAAACAGATTTTAAAGCATCGGAATTATCAGTTTTACCTACATAAACAAGAGCATCATTAATCTTATAAACATCCAAACGACCGCTGACAGCTTCAAAATCTGCCAAGGTCTGTTTAATTACGTCCTTAGAAATCTTCAACTCGCCAGCTATTGCCATAGCCAAACCAGCATTCAGCTTATTGAACTTACCGAAAACCTTTAATTCATCCTGATATTCAAAATAGGAAATATGTTTTGCTGCAACTTCTTTGAAATTACTGTTGAAGTCCTGGTTAAATGCTGTAAAAATTTCCTTATCCTTAAAAAACCTAACAAGTGAATCCTTATAATTTGCAATGGTTTTGTGAACATCCATATGGTCATTGCCTATATTGGTCAGCCCAACCATATCAAAGTCAAAGGCATAATTACAGAAATCCAAGGTCATGTCACAGACTTCAACAAGGACAATATCATAATCGCCGTTTTCGGCTTCAAGCATTAAATCATAATAACCTGAAAAGCCTCCACCGCCGTTTCCACCGACTAAAACCTTTTTTCCTGCATTTTCAAGAATTGACTTTAACATATGTACAGTAGTGGTTTTACCGTTAGTGCCTGTTATTCCAATGGTGAATATCTTTTTATGATTGGATACGACATCGCTTAAAAGATTTCCATCACTCAGCAATCTAGTTGCAAAAGATCCTCCAAACATGCTGGGACTAATCGCAATAGCATCGCATTCATCAATAGCCTGTGAATTGGTAAATCCCAAATCCAATGTCAATGAATCAGAAACTATGGAGAACGTTTCTCCGCCATCTAAAAAATTTAAAGAAATGCCCGGTAAATCCAAATCAGATAAGTCAACATTACTATTTAAATCACTGGCATAAACATCCCATCCATGTTTTAAAAGTGAATTAACTGCCTTTTTACCTTCTACACCTAAACCAATAACCGCCG
>JAFUBV010000299.1 GCA_017460025.1 Methanobrevibacter sp.
CAGTTAAACTACCAGTTGCCATGTAAATAGCACCACCATGACCAGATGTGGTACGAGCACCAGTAATAATTAAATCTTTTAAAATTACATTAGAATTATTACCAATATTAAATATCTTTACTAAGTTAGTACCATTAATAATATGATTGTTACCGTTAATGGTGACATTTTTATTAATAGGAATGCCGCCAGAATATTTTGAATTTTCTCCTTCAGCCAAAATAACATCACTTTTTAAATCAACTACATCATTATTGGTTATAAGCTCATCCAATTGTGTGAAACCGATAGGTGTTGAAACTGTAGGTTCACCAATAGCATAAACTTTGTTTTCTGCAGTGTAGAAGTAAATGTTACCTTCATTATCCATTGCACAATTTTTAATTGCAGAAGTTGATTCAGTGTCAACCATCCATTTTTGATTACCTTCATCATCAAATGCATAGAACTTACCGTCATCACTACCCACATAGATGATACCATTAGCATCAGTCATGATAGTGGAAGCAGTAGATCCGATATCTGTGAGTTCAGTTTCAGTTAAATCATCTAATGAATATTTGTATAAAGTACCTAAAGCGTTAACGCTGTATAAAGCATTGTTTGTAGTACTTAAAGCCATTCTGGAACCAATACCATCAGTTACAGCGACTGTGTTAGTAACACCATTAGTTGCATCTGCTTTTTTAATGCTGTCACTTGTGAAGAAGTAAACGTTTCCGTCAGTGTCTGCTACAGGAGTTCCAACAATACCTGGAGCACTAATTGAACTAAATACAGATGCATCATCTTTAGAGACATCATATATGTTAAAACCTTCAGAAGTAGTACCCCACACAATACTGCCTGTAGCAATAACATTTAAAGGAGCTGAAAACTCCCAGCTATAGTCATATGAAAAATCTGTCTCCTCTAAATCTAATCCACCATTATCGAACAGGAATTTAAGATAATTTTGACTATCATCAATACAAACATATTCAACTTTATTATTTTTATCCATAACAAAAACTATATGATTTTTTCCAGGAATACCCTTACCAGAAGGATCAATCTTATGTTCACCAGAACTCTCATAAGATTCTGGGAGAATATAAAATGGACTTGGCATCACTTGACCCATATATGTAACACTAGAAACGACAGTTATGACATTTTCAGGAGATATAGATATATTCCAGAAATCTACATAAGCACGATTACCACTAATAAGATAGTCTTTAGTATTAATATTTTTTTCTAAATTCCCTTCATTATTTAAGAAATCTATTAAATCTCTTTGACCAATTAATACATTTCCATCTTTATCAATTGCTAAAGAAAAAATATTGTCATATGTTTTATTCCAATTTATAATTCCATTAGCAACACCACTATATGGAGATTCCATAGAATTTGAAGAATCAAAACCATCCATAGCCCATTGTGGAGTATCCTGACTATCTCCAATGATTTCAACATCATCCAAAGATAATCCGAGCAATTCATCAGTTAAAATATTATTTCCCTCAATAGTTACACTTTTACTTATTGCAATCTGATTTGCTGGTGCAAATCCCCCATTAACATAAATAGTATCATATTGGGTAGCATTTGTACATGCTTTTCTTAAATCCGACCACGTAGAAACAGTAACTGTTGATGCTGAAGTGGATAAAACATCACTATCCGAATCAGCATTAACATCACTACTGTTAATTTCACTAGCACTCACAACAGAAGAAGGAGCAGATAAAACATCAATATCTGCTACAGCACTATCATCAGTACCATTAATTTCACTAG
>JAFUBV010000023.1 GCA_017460025.1 Methanobrevibacter sp.
AATTTCACCAGGAACTTCCTTACCGTCAATCAATACAGTCACATTTCCTGTTGCATCACTAGGCAATACTACAGTAACATTATCATCATTTACATTTACAATTATATCAGGAGTGGTTTTTTCACTTACTTCAAATGAAGTTATATTGGATTATGATTTATAGGTTTCATCACCTAAAAATGTTGCAGTCACATTATATTTTCCTGAATTTAAGCCGTTAATTTCTAATACCCCATATCCTCCAGTGACATTTACATAATAACCTGTAGAGTCCACATTCACTAAAACGATTCCATCAATATCTTCAGATAAATTGATTTCAATAGTTTCAGTTTCATTGACTAAAATGTCTTTGGAATCAACAGAAATATCAATAGCAATCTTTTCAACAGTAAAGTTGGAAGTGTCATTGCTTGACAAGTAATCTTTATCTCCAGCATAAATAGCTGTGATTTGATAGTCTCTTGCAGTTAAATTGGAAATTGTGAATGTAGCAGTTCCATTATCTAATTTTTCTGTGTATTCCCTACCTCTGATTACAATTGTTACATCACCAGTTGCACCATCTGTGACATTGACTGTAATGATTGCATCTTGTCCAACAATAATGTCTTTAACATCAATTGAAATCTCTGAAGATTTTTTATCAGTGACTTCAAATGATGTATGGTTGCTTATTGCGTCATATTTAGTATTTCCAGGGAAGTAAGCTGTAGCAGTATAATTACCAATAGCTAAGTTGGAAATGGATAAATTACCAATACCATTTTCTACAAAGGTTGTGTAATTAACGCCATCAATTTCTACAATAATTACTTCTGTAAAGTTAGCAGTGCGGATTGTCAATACTTCATCATGACCAACGACTATATTTTCACCTGTAATTATGATATCCGTTTTGATTTTAGAGCAGATGTAAGAATCCTGTGTTGAATTGGAATGATATTTTTCATCACCAAGATAAGTTGCAGTAACAACAAATTCACCTGCTTGTGTAGGTGGAATGAGGTATTTTGCAGTTCCATTTTCAACATCAGCATAGAATTGAGTACCGTTAATATCAAGCAATACATATCCTGTTGCATCGCCAGGCAATTTAACAGTGACATTAATCATTTGACTAATATCGATGTCAGATACAATCAATTCTGGAATCACATCATTTTTGTAAACATTGAATGTTGCTGTATCGTTGGATGATAAGTATTTGTTATCTCCATTGTATACTGCATAAATGGAAACTTCGCCTTCTTTTAAGTCAGAAACTGTAAGTGTAGGATTAGTTACATTTACATTATAATGTTTGCTGTTCACATATACATCAATTGTTCCTGTAACGTCGGAAGGAATTATATTAAATGTGATTGTAGCGTTTTCACCAAATTTAATGTCAGAAATTGGATTAATAACAATTTCGGATTTGATTTTGGATACTGTGAATACATCGCTTCCTTCGTGAACTATAGTTTTTCCATTTTCTTCATTTACAAAGACTGCTCTAACCTGATAAGTTCCAGAAACAAGATCATCTAATGCTAAATTAGCTGTACTTGTATTAGTAGCAGCATCATAAGTAATTTCTCTTGAAAAATCTCTTTCATCAACATATATGGTTACATTTCCTTTGAATTCACCTTCAGGGAATGTGACAATAATATTTTCAGTTTCACCAACATTAATGTCATGACCATTTACATTAATTTCAGAACCATTCATATATACCTCAAATGCTAATTTAGATGAATTTGAGGAGTAATATTTGTAATTTTCCTGATAAACTGCTGAAACATTATAATCATCAACACCAGGTTTTACAATAGTCAATATTGCTTCACCATTATTGATGTAAACTGTGTATTCGTCATGACCGTATTGGGTTACGACAGTTACTATTGCTACACC
>JAFUBV010000300.1 GCA_017460025.1 Methanobrevibacter sp.
ATATTTAATTTTTTAATAAAAAAATAAGAATGGGAAATTATACAAAGTGGAATGCAATATTTCCCATTAAGACTTGTATAGGAATTTGAAATACATTCATACCGTGTTGTGACATTGCAGTACTAACAGCATCTCCTCTAGACATTGTTCCAGGAACATTGCTGCTTCCGGCATATCCGTTATACGCATCATTTGCACGGATATCATCAACAATGCCTTCACCAAATATAGCTTCTGCAGCATCATTGTTAATACCGATGATTAGATGTGGCGTAAAGTCGTATGTGTATGTCATGATGTCACGGGCAGCGCCGTAAGGATCATCAGGGCTGTCTTGATGTATGTTGTGCAAAGTTTGGCCCAGTTCGTTAAATGAACTTCCAGGATAAATCCATTCAAATCCTGTAATTGAGAACTTCGCAGCCATATCAATACCTCCGCCACCACCTTCTTCAACATCGTCTGCAATCACCAGAACGGGACTTGCAATTGTTGAAATTATAAATCCAACAATTATGACCAGTATTATCAAAAGAATTGTAGTTGCTCTTTTCATGATTAACTTTTATAATCATTTTAAATATATAATACTTACTTTTCTGAACCTCATGGCTTGAAGAATCAGATGAATTCTTGCACAAATATATTAAATTAATCAAAACAAATATTATAGTATGAAAAAAGTAAAAATAACCATATTAAAAACGACTTTACAGGAAGATTTGGCTAGGGAATATGGAATTGAAGGCCTTTCCACTTGTCCTTTGATGAGCGAAGGTCAGGTATACTATGCTGATTATGCAAAACCGGAAAACTTCTGTGATGAGGCATGGAAAGCAATATATCAGTATGTTTTTGCCCTGGCTCATGGCGTTGATGAACTATTTTACTATTCGGATTGGATTAAAACTCCTGGTGTGGCTATTGTAAGCTGCAATGACGGTTTAAGGCCGGTCATCATGAAACTTGAATCGACAGATATAGAGTCTGTTTCGGAGGATTAAATGCCTATATGTCCTAATTGCGGAAGCTATGTGCCTTTAGGTGATCATTCATGCAGCTGCGGAACTACCCTACGATATGAGGATTCCTATGGTGAAGAGGATAGTTTATCAGACATGCCTTTGGACAATCCATATAGCTATGACTTTCTAAATGAACTGTATCACAATGACTTCCACATTCTCTGCCTTAACCAGATGGAAAAGGAAATTGCTGAAATTGAAAAAAGATACTCTGCCAAGTTTCGAGATTATATAACTTCAGGACCAGTATTTATTCTGAGCTTTGATGTTGAAGAGAAGTATTTTGATGCGATAATAAGGGCATCCTATGATTCATCATATGCATATAATTATGTTGAAATCATTGAGGATATTGTAACGCCTGATTTGTCAAAGCTGTATTCAAGCGAAGAGTTCAGGCGTCTTGTGAGAGAAAAAGAAAAGGAGTTAGGATCTAAATTTGTATCATGCAAACTTAGATTTTTAGGTGGAGATTTATGTATTTTAGTCAGTTTTGAAGGATTGTATGTATTTTTCCTAAACGGTAAGGATTTGGTTTTCCGAAGTTAGAATGAATCAAATTCGTTTTGTGCATTTTCAAAAAAGTATGCCAGGTCACGTCCCATGACAAAAATATGGTTAACGGTAATTGAAACGCTCATCTCATGGTTTTCGTTGACTTTTCCCCAGGTAATCAATGGCTGAATTTGACGTCCCTTTGTTTCGCATGATGTAATCATGTCAAAGTCAACCCATGGGATGCATGAAAAGTTTGCAATGTTTGTATAGTCCCTTTTCATCATATCTAAAGTAAAGCCTTCATTTTCACCGGACAATATTTCATCGGACAATTCCTTTACGTAATCGTGCCAGTCAAGGATATTGCTGAATTCCTGTGGTGTTTTGACTTTCATTTCTCTGTATATTTTCAATTCTTCATTCATTATGGGTGTTACTCCTTCAAGATAATCATATTCAACCGCTTCATCATCAATAATTCTTCTTTTAAGATTAGCCACACTATTGGTTGCATTAATCAGACATCCTAAAGACAGAATAAAAAATGAGCAGTCATTTTCTTTTGAGAATTTCCATAGCTTTTCTACGTTAACCCTTGCAGACATTGTGTATCTTGAGGATTGAAAGTCATAGAATGGGTTGTTTTTTAAGTCAAAATCAATTTTTTTCATAATTATACCTTAATTATTTATATTAATTATTAATATATTAAATATTGTTAAATAATTATGTTATATAGGTTTTGTTAAAATGAAAGTGGTAATTGTCGGCGGAGGAGCTGGAGGAATCTCAACAGCTTCCAACATTCGTAAAATTGACAAAGATTGTGAAATTGTTGTCCTTACAAGAGATGATAAGGTTGCATACTCACCATGTGCTATTCCTTATGTTTTATCCGGAACAATCAAATCTTTTGATGATATTGTGATGAGAACACCTGAAGACTATAAGAAAAAGGATATTGATGTCATAACTGAAGTTGAAGTTACAGCAGTTGACAGTGACAAAAAGACTGTTACTTATGAGTCAGGTTCCAAATCAAAAACCATTAAATATGACAAATTGGTTTTAGCTACCGGTGGAAATCCATTTGTCCCTCCAATGGATGGTGTAGACTTGGATGGTGTTTATCAGATTAGAAATATAGATGATGGTGTTAAAGTTCAGGAAGCAATGAAGGATGCTAAAAGTGCAATTGTCACTGGTGCAGGTTTAATCGGTATTGAAATTGCATTCGCTTTAATGAAACAAGGTTTAAATGTTACATTAAGTGAAATGATGCCTCAAATCGTACCAAGATCTCTTGATAAAGACATGTCTGATATTTTGGTTAGATATCTTGAAAGCGAAGGCATCAATGTCGTTTTAGGCAAACCAATCACCAAATTAATCGGTGAGAAAAAGGTTGAAAAGGCATGCTTCGGTGATGAAGAGCTGATTGATGCTGATATGGTTATTTTAGCTACCGGTGTTAGGGCAGAATTGGATTTAGCTAGAATGGCTGGTTGTGAAGTCGGAAGATGGGCTATTCTTGTAAACGACAGAATGGAAACTTCAGTGGAAGACGTATACGCTGTCGGTGACTGTGTGGAATCCAAGGATTTGATTTTAGGATTCAATACCATTTCTCAGTTAGGTACCACTGCTGTTCGTGAATCAAAAACATTAGCTCGTACAATCTGTAATAAGAAATCCAAATTCAATCCGGTTTTAAATTCAATGGTATCTAAAGTTGGTAAATTGGAATTTGGTGCTGTAGGATATACTACAAGCTTCGCTCAACAGAACAGAATCAGACCTGTTGTACAAAAAATTGAAGCATTAACAAGAGCACGTTACTATCCTAATGCAAAACCTATGGATATTAAAGTTATTTGTGATGGAAACGGAACCATTATCGGTTGTCAAATCATAGCTGAGGAAAGGGTTGCTGAAAGAATTGATACTATGACATTAGCAATCACTGAAGGTTTAACCTGCTTTGATTTAAGTAATATGGAATTTGCTTATGCACCACCAGTATCTATGGTTACAGATCCATTAATTCTTGCTGTAGAAGAAGTAAGTAAAAAATTCAGTTAAATGGGGGAAATTATATGGCAGAAAATCCACATCATGGACATGGTCATCATGGTCATGGGGGTCAGATGACTCCTGAACAACAAAGACAAATGATTGAACAGGAAATCAAATTATCCAGAAATCTAGGTCAAATTAAATATAAAATATCTGTTATGAGTGGAAAAGGAGGAGTTGGAAAATCTACCGTTGCAGCTAACCTCGCAGAAACTTTCCAAAAATTAGGTTTCTCAACAGGTATTTTGGATGCTGATATTCACGGACCTAACATTCCTAAAATGTTAGGTTTGGAAGGTGAAGACTTATATATCAATGAAAACCGCAACATGGTGCCTGTTGAAGCTCCAAGCGGTCTTAAAGTAATGTCAATGGCATTCATGTTAGACAGTATCGACACTCCAATCATATGGAGAGGACCTCAAAAATCAGGTTCCATCAAACAGTTGATTGCAGAAGTTGAATGGGGACCACTTGATGTCTTGATTATCGATAACCCTCCGGGAACTGGTGATGAACCGTTAACAGTTTTACAGACTATTCCTAACACTGATGCAGTAATTATGGTAACCACCCCTAATGTCGTATCACAGGAAGATGTTTTAAAATGTGTGAAAATGGTTAACATGATGAATGTGGAAAACATTGGTCTTATTGAAAACATGGCATACTACATTTGTCCACATTGCGGTGAAAAATTAGATATCTTCGGTGAAGGTGACGGTGAAGCATTTTCTGAAGAAATGGAAATCAAATATCTTGGAGATTTACCATTAACAGAAAAAGTAAGTGACTCACCAAACCTTGATGGTGTTGTATCAACAATCGACCCTGACGGTGAGGTTTCAAAAAGATTTGAAGAAATCGTCGGTAAAATCAACGAAGAATTTCTTAAAGAAGAGTAATGTAGCTGACACTAGCTATGTTAATTAGATATCCTAAAAATTTGGGATCATCTATTTTTTCTATTTTTTTAATTATATATTCATCATTATCTATTTCATTTAAATCGTAATATTCCATTCCACGTTCAAATTCTCTCAAATCTGTGAAAATAGGAATAATATATTCTCCATTATTTCCATAGGGAATTGTAAATGGACTTTCTCCTTTGCTTGAAATAATAAACGTGTTCTGTGATAAGTATGCTTTAATTTGTGAATCTGTTTTTTCAACCATTTTCTGGTTATTATTCTCTCCATGGAGATAGCTCATGTTGATGAATTGCTTCAATTCCGGATGTTTAATATCTTCGATTTTCATTGTTAATAATTTTTGATTTAATGATATTTAGTTATATCTAAAAACAATATTTATGAGTCAGGACAATTTTTATTATTGGGAACAATTTTTCTCTCTAAAAGCAATATTTATGACTCAGAACAATTTTTATCACTCGTTTCAACAAAGTATTTATTTTAAAATATTTAATATAATTTTAAAACATTTTTAGGTGGTAAAAATGGAATTTAACTTATTAGAAGATTTTTATAAATGTATAAATTTA
>JAFUBV010000301.1 GCA_017460025.1 Methanobrevibacter sp.
ATTGAAACACACAATCCCTACATATTCGAATGGTGTTTTGAAACTATTAGGAATACCATACAAATTAAATAACATCATTTTATCCGAGATAACAAATTATGGACCAAAAATTCATAGATTGGACTTTGCAGCAGAAGCCATTAAAAATGGTGAAGACATCTGCTTCATTCTCGAATGTCAATCGCAGTTACCAAATGATGATGATCTTTTAAGATTTTTTAAATACGTATCCTCATTACTTTTGTTGAAAAAACAAAAAGTTGAATTGTACATACTTTGCATGCAAAAAACACCATATGATAAGAAAGAATTCATTCTGAATGATGATTGCACATATACAATGCATGTAATTTCTCTTAAAAATATAAAAGCAAATGATATATTTAAAAGGATTGAAGGAAAAAAATATAATCAAATTACCGAAGAAGATATTGCATCACTACAATTAATCGCATATACCTATTATGAAGAAACAACTTTAGAAATTTTAAAAAAAGCATTTAATATTATTAAGAAATTAGAAATTAAAAATCCTAATGAAAAAGAAGCAATGATTTACATATTAAATGTTTTGAGTGTAAATATGCTTGATGAAAAAGAATATAATGAATTCATGGAGGAAACAGAAATGATACTAAATCCAAGAGACAGATACCTAATCAACAAAACAAACATAGAAATCGCCAAAAGAATGCTAAACAATAATGAACCCATTAATAAAATCCAAAAATACACAAAATTATCCTCACAAGAAATAGAAAATATCAGATAAAAAAAAATAATACCCTACTAAAATCCATTATAATGAAAAGTTTTTTATACAAATAAATAAAATCTATAATATAATCGATATTTTAAGGAAATTCATTTATGTATTATATATTTCGTTGTGACTGTGGAAGAGTTTTATATGCCAAAAAAGGCGTTGCCACCAGAAAATGTGTATGTGGAAAAACGATAAAAGTTAAAGGCCGCAGAATATTTAAAAGAGCAGCAACCAGAGAAGATGCTTCCCTTGCGGTTCAGGAAATGCAGGACGAAATATATGGAAACACTGGTTTTATTAAAGCCAGTGATTTATGATTTAAGGTCTGTTAGAAATGGCTGGAGAAATAATAGAAATAGTTATCATATTAATTTTAATTGTACTTACCGGATACTTATCAATGGCGGAATTGGCCGTTGTGTCGGTTAGAAAAGCAAAAATGCAGAAATATATAGAAGAAGGGAATAAAAACGCACAAATAGTCTTTGACCTGATGGAAGATCCTAACGAATTTTTATCAACGGTTCAAATTGGAATTTCACTTATTGGTGTACTTACAGGGGCTTTTGGTGGAGTAACACTTGCCGAACCACTTTCCAAGTTAATTTCATTCATACCATACAATGAACCTATAAGCGTTGCGATTGTTGTTATCATTACAACCTATCTGACTTTGGTTGTCGGAGAAATCGTGCCTAAGGTTATCGCTTTAAATGACCCTGAAAGGGTTTCTCTAAAAGTTGCAAAGAGCATGGTTATCCTTTCAAAAATTTCAAAACCGGTTAGCTTTATTCTTGCAAAATCAAGCAGTTTCCTTTTATGGTTAATGAGAATTGAAAACAGAAACGATAATGCTGTTACTGAAGAGGAAATTGAATTGCTGATTGAAGAGGGAAGAGTTGAAGGTACCATTGAACAAGAGGAAGAGGACATCATCAAAAGGGTATTCAAGCTTGATGACCAAAAGGTTGAATCCATAATGACTCCAAGAAATGAAATCATATGGGTTGACCTGGAGGACTCAAAAGAAGTCAATAAAGTTAAAATTATGGAAAGTAAAAGATCAATTTTCCCAATAGCTTCAGGAGAATTGGATGATTTCATAGGAGTTGTTCAGGCAAAAGACATTCTTTCCTTAATGTTTAGTGAAGACGAATTTGACATCAATACAATTGTTAAGGAACCGTTGGTTGTTTCTGAGAATCTGGAAACCTTGGAACTTTTAAAGGAATTTAAAGAAAACCAGGAATATGTTCACATGTCACTTGTAGTTGACGAATTTGGAAGTGTTGAAGGTTTAATAACTTTAAATGACCTTTTAGAAGGAATTGTTGGAGATATTCCTGGCATTGATGAGGATGATGATCCAATAGCTACTGAAAGAGATGACGGAACTTGGCTGATTGACGGAAGGTTCGGAATTGACAGGTTCAAGGAATTATTTGATATTGATGAAGTATTTCCTGACGAAGAGGAAGACGGATACACAACCCTTGCCGGTTTTATCTTAAGTATCAGCGGAACCGTTCCAGACGTTAATGACAAATATCAATGGGAAAGATTCTGCTTTGAAATCGTTGATTTGGATGGTCACCAAATCGATAAGATTCTTGTAACGGATTTAGGTGAAGATTATATTGCTAAAGAGGAAGATTAAATGGATTTCGTTGGTCTAGGCATTCAGGCTGTATTATTGATTGTTGGTTTTATATTGCTGATTAAGGGATCAGACTTTTTTGTTGATGGTGCAAGTAATATTGCATCCATTTTAAGAATTCCTGCACTGATTGTTGGTTTGACAATTGTTGCATTCGGTACAAGTGCTCCTGAAGCGGCAGTATCCATTACATCATCATTAACAGGCAGCAATGCACTGGCCGTAAGTAATGTAATTGGAAGTAATCTTTTCAATATATTATTGATTATAGGAATATGCGCTCTTCTAAAAGAGCTTGAACTTGATAAGAAAGTTCTGAAAACCGATTTGCCATTCTTATTGATTATCACAATTATCGCATCAGCATTCATATTATATGGATGGGACATTTCAAGAATTGAAGGTATCATACTGCTTATTTTTATTATTGGATATGTGGCATATCTTGTCATTAATACTCGAAAATCTAAACAGTCCCAAGATGTTGAAAAACCTAAAATAAGTCTTTTAAGAAGTATAATCTATATCATTGGAGGTATTGCCGGAATCGTTATCGGTGCAAACTTTGTTGTTGACAGTGCATCATATATAGCAATGGCATTCGGAATGAGTGAAACATTGGTAGGTTTAACCATTGTTGCAATGGGTACCTCTTTACCTGAACTTGTGACTTCACTCACTGCTTTAAGGAAAGGTGAAACCGAGCTAATCAAAGGACAAGTTATAGGTTCAAACATCTACAACATCCAGTTTGTACATGGTGC
>JAFUBV010000302.1 GCA_017460025.1 Methanobrevibacter sp.
AAGAAATTCCTGCTACTTCAGGTAACTGGGTGAGTTTCCGTGCTTCTGAAGGTATTGTACTTAAAAATTTAACTGATTTGGAATTCATTGAAAACACTATAAACCTCAATGCTACAGATGTTATAACTCAATATGGCTATGATACAATTTATGTGGTCGACGTTGAATCAGATACTGCAGTAATTGACGGAAATATCATCACTGCTAACGGTAAAGATTACATTTATGGTATTATCTCTACAGGTGAGGCATTTATTTCCAATAATGAAATTACTCTTAATTCTGAATTAAATTATGCCTGCGGTATTGATATTGAATTTGGATCATCAGGTGCTGTTGATTCTAATGTAATATATTTATCTTCACCATATGTCGCTTATGGAATTTACGCTTCAATGGATGTCTATAATGGTGAATACTCTGATGAAATAGAATACACTAACAATGATATTACAATCGGGTCCAATGCAGCATATGCTATGAATGTATACGGATCTGAAGCACTCATTGACGGAAACAAAATCTTGATGACTGGTAATTATACAATGGGTATTTCAGCTATGATGATGGATGATATCGTAACAATTACAAACAACGATATTGATGTTCAGGGTATCGAAAAAGATACCAAAGACATTGGAGATATGATTCCAGCACAAACTGTAGGTATTCTTGTAATGAGTGAAAGCCAAATCCACAACAATGCAATCACTTCAACCGGCGAATATACAATAATTAACACTGATGAATATAGTGAAATCACAGACAATTACTTGGTTTCTGCTGAATTGTTAGGTGATGACAGTGTCAGCGACACTTCTGATGAAGCTTTAGTTGAAAACAACATCCCTATAGCAAATGCAACCAACTATAACTTGACTAATGAAACATTCTTCTTATTCTTCAATGAAAATGGATTCTTAAGAGAAAACATTACTTCAGAATCATTAACATTCATTGATGAATTCTCAAATCTCACTCCGTTGATAGTTATAGATAAACCAATTAACTTATTAAGTGACAATGCAACTTTAAATGACATGTCATTCTATATCATATCAGATAATGTAACTGTTGACGGATTCACAATTGTAATTGAAACATTAACTGAAGCAATTCATGTTGAAGATGCTTCAAATACTTCCATCATTAACAATAACATTTATGTTGATACAGTAGAGGAAGAAGAAGGCAATAAGGTTATCAGCGTTATCATGTCTGATGATGTTTTAATTGATAATAACAACATTGTTTTCAATGTTGAAACAAATGAGACTTTCCAAAATATAGCTATCCATGCAGCAGCTTCTGACAATTTAATTATTTCCGGAAATAATGTATCTGCTTCATTACCTTCCCGTACTATCGATTGGGGCAGTGGTGTAGTGTACTCTCAAGCTGTTTTCTTAGATGATTGTGATAATGCTGTTTTAGATGGTAATGAAATCACTGTAGATTCAAATGGTTATCTTGGTGGTTACGATACTCTCTATGCAGTTAATATAATTGGTGACAATGCTACTGTCAGTGACAATATTATTGCTGTTAGTGATGCTCCATACGGATATGGAATAGTTATCACCGGTGAAGATTTCGAAATCGATGGCAATGCGATTATTGCAGATAATGATCGTTATTCATGTGCTATTGATGTTGAAAGTAATTCAAACGGAAACATTACTGATAATATAATTGCTGTAAACGGTACTTCTGCATATGGTATCTACACAGCTAACTGGGCAGGAGATGTCAAAACCAACATTACTGATAATGTAATTGCAGCTGAAGGTAATACTGTATTTGGAATGTCCTTATCAGGCAGTGAAGCTTTAGTTGAAAACAATGCTATTGAAATGAACGGTAACTACACAACAGGTATCGCATCTAAAATAGATAATGTTACTGTTAATAACAACACCATTTTAGCAAACGCTTCAAATAACGGTACTCCATTAGGCTATGACTCAATGGGTATTGAAACAACTGGTGTTCACATTGTAAGTGGTGAAGCAACTGTAACCAACAACAATATTACCTCTACCGGTGAATTTGCTGTTGATGCTAAAGGAACTGGTTCTGTAACAGATAACTATCTTGTTGCTGCTGAATATACTGGTGACGCTGCTGTTGATCTTATTGTAGGAGACACACTTGTTGCTAACAACACTCCAGCAATGCAAAGAGTCATCATTCAAGCTGAAGATATCGTCATGTATTATAAAAACGGTACTAGATATGAATTGAAATTAACAGATATGAATGGTAAACCATTGGCTAATGAAAATGTGACCCTTACAATTAACGGTGCAACATACAGCAGAACTACTGATGAAAATGGTACAGCTTCAATTGCTATCAATTTAAACGTTGGTAATTACACAGGTTCAGTATCATATGTAGGTACTGGAAACTGCTCTAATTCCACTATTGAAAACAGCATTACTGTGTTATCTACTATTATTGCTGATGATTTAGTTAAAATGTTTAGAAATGCTTCACAATTCCGTGCTACTTTCCTTGATGGTCAAGGTAATCCTTTAGCTAACGGAACTGAAGTTACATTCAACATCAACGGTGTAATGTATGTACGTACAACTGATGAAAACGGTACTGCTCAATTGAATATTAACTTAAACCAAGGCGAATACATTATTACATCCACTAATCCGTTTAACGGTCAAGAATATGCAAATCTTGTCACTGTTTTATCCAATATAGTTAACAACACAGATTTAGTGAAATACTACAGAAATGGTTCACAATATGTTGTCACTGTTGTAGGTGCAGACGGTAATGTTGTTGGCGCTGGTGAAAATGTTACATTCAATATCAATGGTGTAATGTACACACGTACAACCAATGAATCCGGTCAAGCTCAATTAAACATTAATTTGGATGCTGGAAACTATACTATAACCGCAATTTACGGCCAATGTATGGTATCAAATAACATTGAAGTATTGCCTATTTTATATGCTAAAGACTTAGTTAAAAAATACGGTACTTCAGATCAGTTCAGAGTACTTTTAGTCGATGGTCAAGGTAGTCCGTTCCCTGGTCAAAACATTACCTTCAACATCAACGGTGTATTCTATCAAAGAACTACTGATGCTGACGGTTTTGCAGCATTGAATATTAGATTGGGCGCAGCTGTTGACGAGTACATTATCACTTCAAGTTATAATGGTACTGCTATTGCAAACAAAATTATTATTGTACCTTAAGAGGTAATTTTACCTCTTAAAATTTATTTTTTTTAAAATTAGAAATTATTTTTAAGATATTCTAAACTTTTTTTAATGGAATCCTTATCATTTACTTCAATCATGTAGATGCCATCATAATTTTTCTTCTCAAAAGTATTGATGATGTCTTTTAATTGAATATTGCCTTCACCTAATGGTAAGTGTGAGTCATCATCACCAAAATTATCGTGGGCATGTATGTGTTTAATTGAATCAAAATACATTTCATCTGGGGATATTCCTGAATGGTGTGCATGGCCAATATCAAAAGTCATTCCCATGTCAAATTCTTCAAGGGTTTCATTTAATTTTGACATGTCCTGATAAATCATACTTTCAAATGAGGGCATATTTTCAATGGTGGTATTTACCCCCAAATCCTTACTGTACTCTCCAAGTTCCTTAATTGAATTGTTGGATACATTATATATTTCTTCAGGCATTTCTCTTGCAAGGAATGGGATTAATCCTGGGTGAACAACAACGACTTTAGCATCAATTTCATTTGCTAAATCGATGGAATCTTTAATCTGTTCCATTGAAGCTGCTCTGCTTTTAGAACCTAAAGCCGCAATATTAACATCCATAAAAGGAGCGTGAATAGTATACTCTAAATTATAGCTATCTAAAATATCCAGATTAAAGGTTTCATTAGGATATTGATGCAATAATTCTGCATATTTAATACCTAAACCTTCTATAAATTCCAAACTACTATTTAAACTATCATTAAACGTTGCTAATGTTGATGCACCAATTTTCATTTTAATCACTTTCTAACTGCACTGATTTCCAATCCCATTTCAATAGCTTCAATAATAAAATCAGATAATTCAATGCCATTTTTTATCCTTATTTCACCTTTTTTAGATGTGGTTGCAGTGAGAAGATATTCTCCTCCAATCAGTATGTCGAAGTTTGATCTTCCATTTTCACGACCTAATTCCAATATTAACTGCTTTTTGGTATGGGTAATGTCAATTTCGAATGGATCCCTTTCATATTTGTCCTCAATTACTTCAACTCCAAGAGAAATTCCAATCTTTTCTTCAATTTCAGCTATTCTTTTACCGTTTTTACCGATAACTTTTGGAACCAGCTCATCTGGAATGTAAATGTTAGCTCTTTCGGGAGATATTACCTCAACATCCACTTTTGCTTTTTTAGGCAATATCCTCTTGATTTGCCTTAATATTTCTTTTTCAGCAATAATGTCGACAGATGATTTTGAATTGCTGTTTGATGGATTGTTGACCAAATCCAAATCCATTACAATGGTCTGTTCACCATAAGTATAAATTTCGTTTTTAAGTTCTCCGGTTTCAAAGTCACGAACTTCAATCACCGGTCTTGCAAGGTCAGCCTCTTTCATTCCGCTCGGAACCTTAACAGTCATTTTTGTTTCATAAACACTTTTCACTTCTCCATCCTCAATGTAAATGCTCGTGTCAACAATTGAGGGGATAACACCAAGTTCCACTCTTGAAGCTATTCTTTGAATCGCATCGATAGGTCTTGTTGCATGAACAACTCCAATCATTCCAACTCCTGCCAAACGCATATCTGCGAAGATATTAAAGTCATGATTTTTCCTTAACTCATCGTAGATTGTGTAATCTGGCCTAACCAAAAGCAATACGTCTGCAGTATTTTCCATACTTCCTTCCAATGGGGCATATTGTGTTATTTCATCAGGCAACTGCAAGTCTCTTGGAGATTCCATGGTCTTTACAATTTTATTCAATTCTCCGGAATAATATTTGGCTATTGCCTGTACAAAAGTGGATTTACCTGCACCAGGAGATCCTGAAATAAGAATTCCTTCAGCATTATTGTCAATTCTCTCCATTAGTTTGGAACTTAAATGATATTCATCCAAATCAATGTTTGCAACAGGCCGTACAGCAGTAATTTCTATAGCTTCAGAAAAAGGAGGCCTGGCTATTGAAATTCTGTATTCCCTTGACTGAACGACAATTGAACCTTCCTTTATGGATTCCATATAAGTTTTAGCATCGCTTCTTGCCTTATCTATGATTTCATCAATTATTTCCTGAAGCTTTGTGTGATTGTAGACTTCATCTGATAGTTTAACAAAATCAATATGGCCAGGTTTTCCCTTTTTGGCCATAGGAACAACATTTTCCTTTAAATGGACCGACATTGTTGTTTCATCGAAAAATTTGGCAATGGATAACTCCTTTTCAGTATATTCTTGCTTATAATAATAAACTGGAATTCCCTGCGCCTTGGCTGTTTCGGCCTGAACCTTGTCATTGGTAAGTAATGTCCCGAATTCTGATCTTGCCAAGTCTCTAATTAAGGCATCAATCTCTCCACTTTTTGCATATTTAATGTCATAATTGGTTGGACGTCTGCCTTTAAAAGATATTGCAAGTTCTCCTTCATATTGTAAATCTTGCAAGTGCTGTAGTTCATTCAATCCATTAATTCCTTCACGTCTATTAGCATTAGCCTGATGTTCAAGTTCACAAACAACAGCTTCCGGAACAATTATTTCCGGATAATCCAAATCTTCCTCTTCTAATAATTTACTAATAGCTCCAATAATCACAGCACTCGTATCTGGAATTATTGTTTTCATCTTAATACACGTCTTCCGGGTTGACAATTCTTTCTTGATTTTCTTTCAAGTCTTTGTCTTTTAAATCATCAATATCTGGTGAATTTTCTAAATCAAGGTTTCTAAAGAAGCATGAATAATATCCTTCATGGCAGGCCGCACCATTTTGTCTGATTTTTAAAACAATGGCATCCATATCACAGTCAACACGAATTTCTTCGACTTCTTGAATATGGCCTGAACTTTCTCCTTTTAACCATTGCTTGTTTCTTGATGTACTCCAATAATGGGCTTTACCTGTTTCGATAGTTTTTCTTAATGCCTCTTCATTCATATTAGCTACCATTAATATTTCACCGGTTTCAGCATCCTGCGCAACTGCGGTAATTACTTTAACACCATTAATTTCATGTCTAAAATTTATATTCATTGTTTATTCTCCTTTTAAATAGGTTATGATGTTGTCAATTTCTATTAAATCCTGATTTCCACTTTCCATATCCTTAATGGTTACTTTTCCTTCTTCCAAATCATTTTTACCAATAATTATTATTTTAGGCACTTTAATTTTATCCGCATAATTCATGAGCTTTTTGAATTTCTTGTTATTCAAATCAACGTCACATCTTAGTCCGGCTCTTCTTAAGCTTTGTGTTATCTCGTAAGCCTTTAATCTGACGTCAGCTGAAATTGGTGCAACATAAACATCAAGGTGTGATTTCGCTTCTTGCTTTTCAACCAGCTCTTCTATTGCATTCATTAACCTGTCAAAACCTAAAGCAAAACCTGTGGATTCAACTTCCTGACCACCAAATACTTTAATTAAACTGTATGTTCCTCCACCACAAACCTGTTTTTGAGCTCCAAGACCTTCTACGTAAATTTCAAACACTATTCCTGTGTAGTAATCGAGACCTCTTGCAACACCTAGGTTCAGGGTGTAGTTGTCCATATCAAAGGAATCTAGAAGCTCAACTAATTCTTTAAGTTGGCTGAATGCCTCCTGAGGTTCTTCATAGTCCCTGATTAACTCTTCAACGTCTTCAAGGATGCTTTTATCTCCAACAAGATCAATCAGTTTAAGCAGGATTTGGTTTAGATCATCATTTGATATAATAGGATTTTCTCCGCTTAATGATTCTTTTAATAAATCCTTGTCTCCCTTATCGATAACTACCATCAATTCCCTTTGGGTTTTGCTGTCAACATCAAAGTGTTTGAATAGGCCACGGATAATTCCTAAATGATTGATATTAACATCAGCACCTGTAATTCCTAAAGCTTCAATGGAGTCGCTGCACATTGCAATGACTTCAGCTTCACCTTGAGGGGATTTGGCGCCTATCAGTTCACATCCGAATTGCCAGAATTGTCTGAATCTTCCTTTTTGAGGTCTTTCGTATCTAAAACAGCTACCGTAATAATAAAGTTTTATAGGTTTTATGGCAGTTTTTTCAAGTTCATTTAAGTATAATCTGGCTACTGGAGCAGTGATTTCCGGTCTTAATGTTAATTCTCTATCGGATTTGTCTTTAAAATTATATAATTGGTCAACGATTTCTTCTCCGGATTTTGTTGTAAAAAGTTTTAATTCTTCAAATAATGGGGTTTTAATTTCCCTATAACCATAATTTTCGAATATATATCTTAAGGTACTTTCTGCTTTTTTTCTCTCTTCCATTTCTTCAAATAAAAAATCTCTAGTACCTCTTGGTCTTGTGAATTCCATGTTAATTCTCCTATTTTATAGTATATTAATTTTTGAAAATTAAAGTTTAAATAATTTTGTAGCTAATTTTAATATATGGAAGTAAAAGGAAGTACAAATGTGGTTGGATTGATTGGCCATCCTGTGGAACATAGTTTTTCACCGCCAATGCACAATGCAGCTTTTAAAAAATTGGATATGGATTATGTTTACACAGCATTTGATGTTAATCCCAAAGATTTGGAAAATGCAATCAAAGGGGCTGAAGCATTAAACATAAAAGGATTTAATGTAACTATACCTCATAAAATCGAAGTAATGAAATATTTGAATGAAATTGATGAGGTTGCAAAATTAATAGGTGCGGTCAATACAATTGATTTCAAGAATTTGAAAGGTTATAACACTGACGGCATTGGTGCTATCAAAGCCATTGAAGAAGTAACTTCTGTTAAAAATAAGAATGTGGTTGTTGCCGGTGCAGGAGGTGCTTCAAGAGCAATATCATTTTATCTGGCAAAATATGGTGTTGATACTTTAACGATACTTAATAGAAATGTTGAAAAGGCTCAAAAATTATCTGAAGATGTTTTAAAATCTGAATTAATTGACAATGTCTTATCCGGTCAGATCAATGACATGAGTTTGGATGATGCAGATATTTTAATCAATACAACACCAGTCGGAATGCATCCTAATGTTGATGTTGATCCTATTGCTTCAAAGGACCAGATGCATGAGGATTTGGTAGTATTTGATGCTGTTTACAATCCGAATGAAACAGTATTGTTAAAAGAAGCTATTAAAGCGGATGCAAAACCAGTTTATGGAATTAAAATGCTTTTGTATCAGGGTGCTGAAAGCTTTGAGATTTGGACTGGTAAAAAGGCACCAATTGATGTAATGGAAGACGCACTGACAAACTATTTGGGGTTATAAAATGGATTTTATTTTTGATGTATCTGCTCTAGCCAGTGAAAATGAAGAATTTTCAGATTCCAAAAAGGATGTATTGAAATATTTAAAAATAATTGGTGTGGATACAAGATATGTTTCATACACTCCCGAAAAGCTTTACATTAACAATTTGCGTTTTTCAAAATTTTCAAGAAAACGTCAGGAAACATTCAACAAGCAGTATGCTGATATTGAAGTTGTCAGAAACTCACTTTTCCAAAAGATTTGCGCCAAAGCAGCAAAATCCCTGTCAGACATAAAACCTAATTCAAGAATTTTACTTTCCGAGGATAATTTCATTGTAGATGTGCTATTGGAGCCATACACCCGTAAATATGGGATTAAACTGGTTAAAGAAGGAGACTATGATTTGGTTGTAAATCCTGTCATATTGGATGATAAGGTCAATCAGATATTTTCCACAATCTTTAAGGGTGAAGGAATAGAATTTGATAAAAATGATAATGAAATATATCCATTAATTAATGTGCCATTGGATTGGATCAATTCATTTCTGGAAATGGATGGCAAATCTAAAATTAAAAATGAAAATAATGATGAACTGGCATCATCGTTTATGAACTTCTTAGAGGATGTGGCACCACAATATAGGGAAAATGTGCTTAAAGCATCGGATTATATTGAAAATAAATTATAAATATAAAAATATATTAGTAAAAATATTGTTATTATATGGAGGTTTGATATTTTGGCAAAACCAATTGCTCCTACTCCAACCTTATTTGGAGTTGAAACCAAAGAATTTTTAAAAGAAATGAAAAGACCAGATACACCAAATGAAAAAAAAATTAAAGAAAGAATTGAAAATAGTCGTCATGTTGACTTTTTCTAATTAAATTCTTTTTAAATCTTTATACAGTCCGATAGTGGTTTTTTCATTTCGTTTTGCGGTTCTAATTAACTTTTTTTTATTTCTTACTTTAAAGTGTTTAAATTCATTTTTGTAGTAAAATCCTCGAACATTGCAGTATGCATCGACAGTAATGAATCGTATGCCGTGTATCTCAGATATCTTTTTAATTTGATGGCAAAGATTATCTAAAAGAACATTCCCTAAACCTAAAGAACGATATTTCTTGTTGACTGCAAATCTTCCAATCTTCATCGCTGGACAAACTGAATACGGTAAATCATATTCATCTTCAATATCTTTTAGTTCAATTTTATCAGAAAGTAATGAAAAAAATCCAATTATTTCATCATTAT
>JAFUBV010000024.1 GCA_017460025.1 Methanobrevibacter sp.
TCAAGACCCACTGAAGTTCCACAAAGATTTGATTCTCTATCGTGAGGTGCCAGCGCATTTCCCGCCATACTCACGACAATAGAACCTTCTATACCTAAGGATGCCACATATTTTCCGGAACCTGTGTGAACGATAGCTGGTCCACCAACTATACCTATTTTTCCACCGCGAGCTTTTATTTCCTTCATTTCTTTAGCAATACCGTTAATTAAGTTCATCAATGGTTTTTCTGATGATACTTCACTGTTCATGAATTCAAACACTTGCTGTTCGTCTCTTGATCTGTGTGGTGGTGTGACCTTAACGCCGTCCAAACCGACAACAATCTTGTCACCTGATTTTACATCTGCGATTGGCTTGACAAAAGCACGTTGTTTATCTTCATCAACTACAACCAGACAGTCCATTTCAATACCTTCAACAGGAATCCAATTTCCCTTGTAGAAAATATGGGTGGTA
Source organism: Methanobrevibacter sp. (assembly GCA_017460025.1). Lineage (GTDB taxonomy): Archaea > Methanobacteriota > Methanobacteria > Methanobacteriales > Methanobacteriaceae > Methanocatella. The sequence continues at coordinate 460 of JAFUBV010000024.1, forward strand.
TGATTAGATGAAGAATAAAAACCTTCAGGAGCAACTTTATCTTTTGTGGATGCAACTAGCTGAACTTCCTTAAGTTCATCGATTGATGCACCAAGAACAGACAATTCATCTAAAATAGATTCCAATAGATCGGGAGAATGAGCAGAAACTTCAATTTTCGCTTTACTGATATCTGATTTTTTTCTTCCAACATCGATTTCTAATATATCAAATTCTCCACCTTTGTCCATAATAATTGCCATTGTTTTAGTTAAGGTCAATGAATCAATAATATGGCCTGAAAGGCTTATAGTTCTCTTATTCATAATATTTTGCTCCAATATAGTTAATATAAATATATTTGGTTAATGAAATATTTAATGCTATTGTTGAAAAAAACATCAAATAAAACTATGCTATTATCCTGCTAATAGCATATACAAATTAATAAAAATGAGATATATGCAATATAGTAGTATGGATATGAAAGATGATATGAGAGTAATATCTTTATTACTTCGTTCTAAAAAGAGAGTTGAGGTTTTAAAATCTTTAGAATTTGAAGACAAGATTCCCTCTAAAATCAGCAAGGATATTGGGGACAATAGCAATCATGTATCCAAATATTTGAAAACTTTAAAAGATGCTGAATTGGTAGAATGTCTTAATGAAGAAGACAAAAGATACAGATTCTACAGAATAACCGATAAAGGAACATATTATCTCAATAAAGTCCAAGAAAAATACTGATTCTATAAATCTAAAGCATCTGAAGGACAATTTCTAACACATTCCATGCACAATATGCATTCTGTCCCGTTTTCTCTTTTTCTTGAGTTGTTCAGCATGTCAACATCCATCGGACAGTTTTTCAAACATTTATTGCAGCTGATGCATTTGTCCTCTTCAACCGTCACCCTTAATAAAGAGAAGTAACTGGTTGGCTTTAAAAATACTGTAATTGGACAGACATATTTGCAGAAAGCACGATTGTCCTTTAAAATGAATGCTAGAGAAATTCCAACGGCATAATAAATAATATTGCCAACAATGAATGTATAATAAATGATTGATTCTAGATTTGACACATTCAATATGAATAATCCTGAAACAAAGCCCAGGATAGCTATGAATAATATGTATCGGACATATCCAAAGCTTTTTCTAGGATTTTGCGGCACTTTGTAGGGAAGCAAATCCAAAATCATTGCTGTCCAGCATGCATATCCGCACCATCCACGTCCAAAAAGGAATGGTCCGATGATTTTCGCAACCAAAAAATGAATTACTGCCGCTTCAAAAACTCCCAAAAAGAGATAATACCAAAAACCTGACATCAGCATGTTTTCATGATTTATTATCCCTAAAAAAATCAGAATATAACATCCGATTCCAATCATTACCACGTTACGGCCATATTTATATCCGTTGGAAAGCAATCCAACTCCAATTGCAATGGCTGTTCCTATATATGCAAAATTGAAAATATAAAAGTTATTTCCGGATATGAAATAAATTATAAAACCGATTAATAAAAAAACAACCTCAATAATGATTGATCCCTTAAGTTTCATTTAAATCAAAGATAAAAAGTCATAAATTATTTTTGCGGCTGCAACAGCAGTGCTTTCACCTAATCTGTCGCTTGCCGTTTCGACAACATCCATTCCGACAACATCCTTATATGATAGAGCTTTGATGACATCTTCAATTTCTGATGTGAATAATCCTCCGGGAGTAGGATTTCCGACAGCAGGAGCAATGGCAGGGTCTAAAACGTCCATATCAATAGATAAATAGATTGGATTTTCAACAGTTGTCAGGTAATATTCGACAGCATCCATATGACGATGAACATCCTTATTCTTGAATGTTTGGATATTGTATGTTGATTTTACAAAGTCTTCCTCATCTTTAGATGATGACCTGATACCGATCTGAACAAGATCCGCACCAAATTCATGGGCTCTTCTCATAACTGTTGCATGGGAATACTTCTCACCGATGAATTCAAATGCCAAATCCCTGTGTGCATCCAAGTGCACGACAGTCAATTTATCATACTTTTCGGACAATGCTTTGATGACACCGATTGAGGCTGAATGCTCTCCACCAATTGTAATTGGTTTTACACCCAAATCAGTTAATTCATTAACCGTGTCCTCAACTATTTCACAGGTTGCCCTGCAGTTTCCGGGAACAACATTAACATCTCCAAAATCATAAAATACTGCATCTAAAGAAGTGTCGAAGTTGATGTTATAATTTTCAAACCCGTATGATGCTTCACGAACAACAACCGGCCCTAATCTTGAACCTGAATGATATGATGTGGTGCTATCGAACGGAACACCGATTATGCCATATGAATCCTTCTTAATATTTTCAAAATCAGTTTCTGCAGAAAATGCAAATTTCCACGGTTCGTAAGTATTCAATAGCATAATATATCTATAAAAAAAAGTAAAGTAGAGAACTTATTTAGTTCTCATGATTTTCATATTACCTAAAGCTACGATGTAGTCTACTTCGATACCTTCGGTAATTTGATCTTTTAATTCGTCAGGCATTGGTAAGTCTAAGGTTTCGTAACTTTCCATATCCATTAACTGAACATTGTCACCTTGGATGGATAATACTTGACCTACTCTTTTATCGATGATAGGAATATCTACTTTAGTATCTACAGGTTTAACGATACTTCTTTTTTGGTTATCAAAAATACCTACTGCTTCTAATCTTGCTTTAGCAGCCCCGTGTTTACCAGGGGATGAGGTAGTTAAACTAGTGATTTTAGATGCTTCTCCACCTAATACGATGTATTTACCGACTTTTAATGTTTTAATCTCTACAACTTTAGTTGACATTAATTTTTCCTCCATAAATTCCAGATTTTATAATCTATAATAAGTATTATTTTAGATTAATAATAATTTTATTAAAAATTTTATATAAAGTATTCGATTTAAGCAACAAGATACATTGAAATTGACAAA
>JAFUBV010000303.1 GCA_017460025.1 Methanobrevibacter sp.
GATCCAGTAGCTCCGGTTGCTCCTGTGTCTCCTTTAAGACATGTTGCACCGGACATGTACATTATGAAAGTAAATCTGTTTGCTCCTTTTAAATATAATTGTGCGTTTGCTTCCTCTTCGACTGTGGATTGAATAGCTACGAATGATCCTTCAGGAACATTAGCTGCATCTGCATTCATAGATTCAACAGTTTCATATGTTCTGAAAATTGTGAATGGATCACCTGTATCACCTTTGGCACCGGTTTCTCCGGTCTCACCAGTTGCACCTGTATCTCCAGTATCTCCTTTAGCACCAGTTTCACCGGTTGCTCCTGTGTCTCCTTTTGCTCCGGTTTCACCAGTAGCACCTGTTGCACCAGTAGCCCCAGTGTCTCCAGTATCTCCTTTATCACCTTTAGCACCAGTTAATCCTTCTAATTGTTCTGGAGTGAAGTCATCAAAAGTAAATGCATCTCCGGTATCTCCTTTTTCACCTTTTTCACCAGTATCTCCTTTTGGTCCTTTAATTGTACCAACACTTGTCCATGACATTTATTTCACCTCTATTTATTTAGATTTAATTTTTAATCGTTATGCCAAACGAATAGTTCACCATTAACTAAGAATGCATCGCCTTCATTAGCTGTTGGATGTGCTGCTATTAGTTCTTCGAAAGTATCATAAGACCCTAAGATAACAGTTGCAGCGCCTGTATCTCCAGTGTCTCCTTTCTCTCCTTTACCTCCAAGACTTACTTGGAAACAATTGATATAGTTGTATTCATCAGAATTTGCAACTGGATGGAATGCTAGAAATTCACCTGCATTATCAACAATAGCTCCAGTTGGTGATAACTTGATTCTATCGCCTGCTTTGATGTTAGTTTGATTTGGTGCAAGTTTCAAGCGGTAAAGTCCGCCTAAGAGAAGTACACTTCCTTTTCTCTCCCCACTTGTCATTACAACTGGTTCATTTACAAGGACGCCGACAGGAACTTCTGTTGCATCACCAGTGTATTTTCTTAATGATTCTTTTCCTATTGCTGATTTGTCTGAAATACAAAGTATATCATCAACCACGCACTTATTGGAATACTCGTATCCAAGACTACTACCAGATGTTGTTATTACATTATCGACTAATGTTTTAACTCCATCATCCAATATAAAGGTAGTAATCTCTTTTCTTTCTTCCAATAAAACAATTGTATCAGTCATTTTATCACATTAATATGTCAAATATATGATTTCCTTTAACAGAAGGATTACATTTGATATTGCAACCGCTTCCAGTAGCTTGATTGCAGAAATACAAATCTTCTGATAATACTGTGTCATCATCATAGGTAACGAATTTAAAATATGGATATTTAAGTTTTGAGAAAACATCTACCTTGATTAATGCAATACCCAATCCTCCGCCTTTAACTTCAATAGGACATGGGACTTCATGAATCATGGTCTGGCCTGTAATGCAGTTATGATCATCAAAGTTTTTGCCGAAAGTGTAAATTATTGTTTGATCTGTTTTTGTTCTCTTCCTGTAGTACCAGCCAAGAGCAATATCTGATTCACATTCCAATAGCTTGATTAATGTATCTCGTGGAAGCTGAATGTCTGAGTCCACCATTAACACGTACTCATATTCACCAGCCATTGAGTTTTTAGCTATTTGATTTCTTGCCTTAGCGCAATCATAGCCTGAAACATAATCAAAGTATAAATCATAACCGATTGGTCTTTTAAGGCCATATATACTTTTAAAGCATTGTGGTTTGATGTTTTCAAAAGTTGGAACTGCAATCAATATCTTTTTATTTTCCATACTTGCTCTCCAGATTCTGAATTCTTTTTTCCAAGTCATTAACATTATCCAAATCTTTTTTCTCACATCTATATTGATAAACATCAATTAATGCTACAATAACAATGGCCAATGTAAATGGTATAAGTCCTTCAAGTAAAGCATACCTTGTTGCATTTTCCATGATAATGTTAATAGCTACAGCAGTTAAAACAGCACTTGAGATTGTTTTGGCAAAATTGCAAATGAATATTTTTTTCTTTAATGCGTTCATATCAATCAACTTAAAATTATTCTCCATAGGATTTTATTTCCTTGCAGGATATCCCAAAACTTGTTTAGCTTTTTGCTTAGCGTTTTCAACATCGACCTCGCCCCTTATACGGCTTGCATAATGACTAGCTACACCTAACACTATCATAAGTATACAATAAGGAACAGTATTCTCGGTAATGCCCAAAGACTCAGAGTATAACATGATGATTGGAATAACAGTGACTAAAAATGAAGTAATGATATCAATATCTTTTCTATTGGCTTCTAACCATTCATAAATCATTTTCAACCTCCTCTTCAAAGCTTTTGTTAGTATGGCTGAATATAATTCCATCGACACAAATTTTCTCTTCGGTTCTGTATACTTCTTCAGCATTGGATTCTACACTCATCCAGGATTCATATTCTTCAAAGGTTTCAAAGTATCTAATGTATTTCATTGTGCCTCCCATGTAATTGAATAATATAGAATTCCATTTTCGATTTTAAATTCTATAACGGGCTTAACTGCATAAGGATAACCACTATCAACATATTTGGTACCATTCCAGTAGAACCAATGGCCTGTTGCCTGGTCAATGTAAGGTCCTTTATTTTCCAATGTTCCGACAAGTTTCCTTATGGTCATGTTAAATCCTCGCTATAATATTATATGTTTTATTATATATTTTATTATTTTGATTATATAAAATATACTTGCTCGCCATCATCACAACCTTCCCACTCCATGTAAAGCTTATTGTCTTCCCACACAAAACGGACATTATTGACAATAGCTACATCTGGAAGCTCGCAATAAGTAACGCCGTCATTATCTTTAACATAATTAGCTTGAGCCATAATGTTGGACTCTGTTGGTACGATCATATTAACGACATGAGTTATTTCATCCTGCTCGAAGGAACAGTCAGCAAGATCAATACAGTTTTGAGATTCAGGATACATTTCGATTTCTGACATTTGCCTGTAAACTCTAATGTATTCCACGTCTTCATTTTCCGTTAGGTTAACAATGGAAAGTAGTCTTAAATCATGGCCTTGTGTTGGATTGCATTCACCGTCCTTATCGATATAGATTCTTGTGTTCGGCAATATAGGTGCTGAGCTAGGCCGTTTTAATTTTAATCTGAAAACATCTCCAAGCACAGCCACAGTAACTAACGTATGTCCTGAAGACCTTACCTGAACCTTACCTAACAGATAGCCAAATGCTAAGTCTCCCTCTTTGGCTTTCTTAACTATTGTGTGTTCCATTGTTGATTCTTCCGCTAACGTTACCATTTCACCGACTCGACATTGATTAGATGAAATCCACGCAGTATGCTCTTCGTTAACGTAAGTCCTTTCGCCCTCATCAAGTAAACAAGCAATAACATCCATCTTTTCCTCATGGCCAAGTCCAGTTGGATGGCCACGATTATGACCAATAGTTTCTCTATATTCTTCAATCATCTAGAACACCCAGTCCCAATCTTTGTTGATTATTTTATCCGGCAAGTATAGGCCAGTATTATCCATTGTTTCATCATTAGCATCCCACAATAGCTTACTGCCTTTATAAGCTTTAGGATATTCATGTTCGCCTTTGAATAATCTGATTCCATGTTTGGATTGTTTTTCTGTTACTGTTATTTCTGGAATTCCATTAGCTGCAAATAATGGGGATGGAAATATTAATATCCATTTCAAGTCAACATAGTTGTATTCTTCAAAATCAGATGTTGCATACCATGTTGGAGAGATTTCTATTTCTGAATATTCATTTTGATACATTTTAGCAGGATTGTTCCTCATGAATCCTTCAAGATAATCTGATGAATTTGATGTTCCTGTACCTACACGGCCGTGAATGTGGTATTGTTTCCAATCTCCCTCATCATCACTGCCTGAGGAATATGCATCCCATGAACTAGCCATAACTAATGTCTTTGCGCCACTAAACATACAATATGACTTAACACTACTTGTCCAGTTTAAGCTTGTTTCTTTGATATCCTCTTGATACGTTGTGAGATTAAAATCTGATTGCATCATGTAACTTCCAACAGTTGTACCAGGATATGTTCCATTATCATTAACGGCAACATTACCATCAATATGTTTAAATCTAATTACTGTAACACGATTATTGCTTAAGTCTTGACCTGAAGCAAATGTTGTAAATAAATCGTTTGGAACTCCATTATCAAAGCTTGGGGCGAATCTAGCACGTAGAAATTTACCCCCATCTGTTGAGTCATTGTTGATACTTAAACCTGAGTAATTCATGAAAAAGTTTGAGTATGTATCAGAGTTTGCATCAAACATTAACAGATCATTACCTGGTGTTAATGTGCTTGAAAATCTTGTGTCATGAACTTCAAGGATCAGCTTTGTAGTTTCAGAAATTTTTCCAACTGGAATTCTCACCAGGATGGCAGCATCTTGAGATCCATATTTTGGAAGGTATAGAATTTTACATTCTGTTCCATCAAA
>JAFUBV010000304.1 GCA_017460025.1 Methanobrevibacter sp.
GACGGAGGTTTACAATGGATTACACAATATCCGTAAATATTACGGTAAATGTTAATGAAGAATCCTTGAAATCATTAACAATATTGTGCATAACATTATTAAAAATAATAATGTTATCCTAAATCAGTAATACCTCCATTTAGTGGATTAATTGTTAATATTATGTTTAATGATAGGGTTCATGCTAATTCCCAAAAAAATTAGTTTAGGAGTAGGTAATCACTTGAAAACCAATTATAACAATTATATCCACAAAAACAAAATATTTAAATAATTAAAAAAATAATATAAAAATAGAGATATTTATCTCCATTGAATTTAAAAAATTCAAATTCATGTTGGTGAAATAATCAATGTTTTTTTGGGATTGTGAAGAAATTCTTCACAATGACATTGGTTATGAAAAAAAAACTATTTTTCTAAATTCTATTAAAAAATAAAATAAATGCTAAAATAATTATTTAGCATCCATTAATTCTTTTGCAAAAGGAGTTATGTTTTCATTGAGCATTTTATCTAAAAATTCACCAGTATAGGTTCCGCTTTTAGATACTTCTTCAGGAGTTCCGGTAGCAATAACACGACCTCCACCGTCTCCCCCTTCAGGACCTAAATCAATGATATGATCAGCAGTTTTAATTACATCAAGGTTATGCTCAATAACAACAATAGAATTACCTGCATCTGTTAATCTGGCCAATACATCTAGCAAACGTTTAATGTCTGCAAAATGAAGTCCAGTAGTTGGTTCATCTAAAATATATAATGTATTGCCAGTACTTGTTCTGGACAATTCTTTAGCCAGTTTAATTCTTTGAGCTTCACCACCAGACAATGTGGTTGCAGGCTGACCTATTTTCATATAGCCTAATCCTACATCATCCAAAGTTTTAAGTTTTTTATGGATTTTAGGAATATGTTCAAAGAATTCCAATGCTTCTTCCACAGTCATTTCTAAGACTTCATAGATATTTTTACCTTTATAACGAACATCTAATGTTTCATCATTGTATCTTTTACCGCCGCAGACTTCACATGGAACATAAACATCAGCCAGGAAATGCATTTCAATTTGAACTATACCGTCACCGGAACATGCTTCACATCTTCCACCTTTTACGTTGAAACTGAATCTGCCAGGCTTATATCCACGTGCTTTGGATTCAGGAGTGTTGGCGAATAAGTCCCTGATATCTGTGAACACTCCAGTATATGTTGCAGGATTTGATCTTGGTGTACGTCCAATTGGCTTTTGGTCGATAGCAATGACCTTATCAATATTTTTAAGACCTTCAATCTTATCGTATTTTCCTGCGAAAGTGAATTTATGTGACAGTTCGCCTTTAGTTCCCTTATATAGAATTTCATTGATTAGACTACTTTTTCCGGAACCGCTTACACCAGTGACACATGTGAATTTGCCTAAAGGAATTTCAACATCAATATCCTTCAAGTTATTTTGTTGTGCTCCTTTAATTGTTATGAACTTGCCGTTTCCTTCACGGCGTTTTTCAGGAACATCAATGACTTCCTTTCGGGACAGGTATCTTCCAGTGATTGAATCTTCACACATCATGATTTCCTGAGGTGTTCCCTGAGCAATTACTTTTCCTCCATGCTCTCCGGCGCCGGGACCTATGTCAACGACATGATCTGCTGACAATATTGTTTCCTCATCGTGCTCCACGACAACAACGGTATTTCCCAGATTTTTAAGTCTTTCCAATGTTCCGATTAACTTTACGTTATCTCTCTGGTGAAGACCGATACTTGGTTCGTCGAGAATATATAATACACCGACAAGTCCTGAACCTATTTGGGTTGCAAGCCTTATTCTTTGAGCTTCACCACCAGACAATGTTCCTGATGACCTTTCCATTGACAGATAGTCAAGACCAACATCAACAAGGAATTTTAATCTTTCCCTGATTTCTTTTAGAACTTCTTTAGCAATGAACTGTTCTCTGTCTGTGAGTTCCAAATCCAGGAAAAACTGATATGAATCTTTAATGGACATTTCCACTACATCTGCAATGGATTTTCCGCCGACAGTTACTGCAAGCACTTCAGGACGTAATCTCTTTCCGTTACAGACATGACATTTTCTGTCACTCATGAATTTTGAAAGGTATTTTCTTGAATAGTTTGACTTGGTTTCAAGATATAATCTCTCCATTCTTGGAATAACCCCTTCAAATTTACGGTTTACCATGTATGATTTGTTTCTTCTTTTAAATGTGAATGCTATTTTATCCTTGCATCCGTAAAGAATAGTGTCCTGATATTCCTGAGGCAGTTCATTGAACGGGACATCCATACTGAAATTAAAATGATTTGAAACTGCTTCCAGCATCTGATAATAATAATTTTCTCTTTTTGCGGATGATGCCCATGGAACAATAGCTCCCTCATTTAATGTCAAGTTCTTGTTTGGAACTATTAAATCAGGATCGATTTCCATTTTAGAACCTATACCATTACATTCCGGACATGCACCCTGTGGAGCATTGAAAGAAAACATACGAGGAGTCAGCTCTTCAAAGTTTATTCCGCAGTCGACACATGCAAAGTGTTCTGAGTATTTCTTTTCGTATTCCTCTTCGCCATCATCAAACAATACATTGATTAGACCTTCGGCGAATTCGGCTGCGGTTTCAAGTGAATCCACCAATCTTCTTTTGAAATCAACATCCTTTCTAATTTTTAAACGGTCAACAACAACGTCAATGCTGTGTCTGTATGTCTTTGCAAGGTCAATGTCCTCTTCAAGTTCACGGATTTCACCGTCAACCCTTACACGGACAAAACCCTTGTTTCTTAAATCCTCCAGGACATCCTTGTGCTGACCTTTTCTGTCTCGAACAACTGGAGACAATATTTGGATTTTAAGGCCTTCTCCCTCTTCGATAATGCTGTCTCCAATCTGTCCGATAGTCTGATGGGATACTTCATGACCACAGTTCGGACAGTGGGGAATACCAATTCTAGCGAATAATAATCTTAAATAATCATAAATTTCCGTAATGGTACCTACAGTGGATCTTGGGTTTTCTCTGGTTGTTTTCTGGTCAATGGAAATAGCTGGAGACAATCCTTCAATATATTCCATTTCCGGTTTTTTCATTTGACCCAAAAATTGTCTTGCATAGGCAGATAAAGATTCAACATATCTACGCTGTCCTTCAGCATAAATTGTATCAAAAGCCAATGAAGACTTTCCGGAACCACTAAGTCCAGTAATTACTATGAATTCATCACGGGGAACACTGACATCAATATTTTGCAAATTGTGTTCTCTAGCTCCTTTGATGATAATTTGTTTTTTAGACTCATCTGTCATAATAATCTCCTAAAAATTTAAGTAATATAATATTATTGTTCTATGGTATATAAACTATTAGAGAGAGCATTTGAAAAGAAATATTTCTTAATTTTTGTCGAATGCCTTAAGTGCATATAATTTGTTTCTAAGCTCTGCAGCACGTTCAAAGTCAAGTCTTGATGCAGCTTCCTTCATGTCACTTTCAATATCTTTTATAAGTAATCTGAGCTCATCTTTAGGCATTTTAGAGATATCTGCACCGGATGCAATTTTTTCTTCGGTTTCGGTTTTTTCTTTTAATGTACGTGTAGTTGACTTAGGCACGATACCGTGTTCCTCATTATATTTCATCTGCAGGAAACGACGTTTTTTAGTAATTTGAGTTGCATTTCTAACTGATTGAGTCATTTCATCAACATACATTATTACCTGACCGTTGACATTTCTTGCAGCACGCCCTATGGTCTGTATCAGTGAGGTTTCATTTCTTAAAAATCCTTCCTTGTCCGCATCAAGAATTGCCACTAAGGAAACTTCAGGCAAATCAAGACCTTCCCTTAATAAATTAACTCCAACGAGAACGTCAAAAGTTCCTCTTCTTAAATCGTCAACAATATCGATTCGCTCCAACGTGTCGATTTCAGAGTGCATGTATCTTACCTTGACGCCTATTTTAGCATAATAGTCAGTCAGATCCTCAGCCATTCTTTTGGTTAAGGTTGTTACAAGAACCCTTTCATTCTTTTCGGCCCGTTTTTTAACTTCACCAAGCAGATCTTCAACCTGGCCTTCAACAGGTCTTATTATGACTTCAGGATCAACCAAACCTGTAGGACGGATAATCTGTTCAACAACATTTTTTGATTTTGCCATTTCATAAGGTCCTGGAGTTGCGGAAACATAGATTACCTGATTAACACTTGATTCGAACTCATCAAACCTTAAAGGCCTATTTTCTTTTGCAGAAGGCAGTCTGAATCCGTATTCTACCAATGTCTCTTTACGGGCTCTGTCACCATTATACATTCCTCTTATTTGGGGAACAGTAACGTGAGACTCATCAATAATGGTTAAAAAATCATCAGGGAAATATTTTAAAAGTGAATATGGCTTTTCTCCCCAGTCACGTCCTGACAAATGCATGGAATAGTTTTCTACACCAGGACAGTATCCCATTTCCTGAAGCATTTCAATGTCAAATCGGGTTCTTTGCTCCAATCTTTGAGCTTCCACAAGCTTGTTCATTGCATTCAATTCGTTCAGGCGTTCTTCCAATTCATTTTTAATTTTGGAAATAGCTACATCCATCTTGTCCTGACCTACAACGAAATGCTTTGCAGGGAAAATCATGTATCTTGGCAGGCTTTCGAGTTTTTTGCCTGTGACTTTGTCAATAATGCTTATTGCATCAATCTCATCACCAAAAAGTTCAATTCTTACTGGTGGTGTTCCATGAACCGGATTGATTTCGATGACATCTCCTCTGACTCTGAAGTGTCCTCTGTCAAATTCAATGTCATTGCGTTCATATTGCATGAAAACTAGTTTTTTGATAATATCTGATCTGTCATAAATGTCTCCAACAGCTATTCCAAAGGCAAATTCCCCATAATCTTCAGGAGAACCTATACCATAAATACAGCTGACACTGCTTACGACAATAACATCATCCCTGGATAAAAGGGATTGTGTTGCAGAGTGTCTCATCATATCGATTTCTTCATTGATGGATGCTTCCTTATCAATGAATGTATCTGTTCTTGGCACATAAGCTTCAGGCTGATAATAATCATAATAGCTGACAAAGTACTCAACCGCATTGTCCGGGAAGAATTCCTTGAATTCCTCATATAACTGTGCGGCCAATGTCTTGTTATGTGAAATAACCAGGGTCGGCTTTTGAACCTTTTCAATGACATTTGCCATTGTGAAAGTCTTTCCTGAACCGGTTACACCAAGCAGTGTCTGTTCACGAAGATTATCTTTAATACCTTTAGCCAATGAATTAATAGCTTTTGGCTGATCACCAAGTGGTTTATATGGTGAATTGAGTTTAAATTCTTTCATGAGTTATCAACAGTAATATTAAAGCTAATATGAGTATATCTGGCAGAACAACATGGGACTACCCTTTCATCCCTTACTGTTAATTTGCCATATTTAGCTAATTTAGATTCGACTTCCCTCATAATTGCCGGAGCATTTCTTTCATCAAACACTCTTAAGGAACCTAAAAAAGTGGTTTTTCCCTGCATATTCATTACTGAAATGACATCTACCTCATAGTGTTAATTCCAATTAGAAAGAATACCGTTTGACTCATTAATTAATTCTTGTTTGATTTTTTCCTTATCAATTGGCATTTTTATTTCCTCAATACATCAGCTATGCTTTGTGCTAGTGAAACACGTGAAGTATCAGAAGATAAACTGTTGGTTGAAATAATTTTGTCTGCTCCTGCTGAGTATATCCTTACTGCTCCACCGTTTACAAGGATTGGGTGAACGCAGCATACATCAACACTTTCAGCACCATCCTGTTTTAGAATGTTAATTGCGTTAACAATTGTTCCACCAGTAGCGATAATATCATCAATTATAAAAGCGTTTTTTCCTTTTACGGAATCTACATTAACTGTACTTTCATCAGCGCCATCGCATCTGACATCAACGATTCTTGTTTCTACCTTATCAGGTCCTAAACGAACTTTGGATAAATAAGTACAGTCACATCCAATAATTTCCGCCATTTCACGGGCAAATCCGTAAGCGCCTTTATCCGGAGCAATGATTATTGGATTATTCTTTTCTTTTTGAATATATTTCTTGTTAATATATCCTGCTATTGCAGGCATTGCAGAAACATTTTGAGTTTTGATTGAAAAGAAGTCTAAAACACATTCTTCATGGATATTGAATGTAATGAATTCATCTGCACCTGCTGATTCGATTAAGTTAGCAATGATTTTTGCAGATATTGCCTCACCGTCATTGAAACGTTTTTCCTGTCTTGCATATCCCATATAAGGAACTACAACACGAACATATTTGGCTCCTAAGTCCTTAACATTTGAAATTAAAAACAGTAATTCCATTAGGTTTTCATCCTGAGGATAGCCGGTGGATTGGATAATAGTGACTTCTTCATAAACGGTTTCTGTAACGCGTAAATACCTTTCTCCGTCAGGAAACTTCTTACATTCAACATAACATAATTCTTCCCCTAATTCCTTTGCAACATGAGCTGCTAAATCTTGAGAAGCTGAACCACTTATAATCATAATATCACCAAATTTATATACATAATTAGTTATGATTTTCAAATAATAAAAAGTTAATTATAAAATTAATTCATTTAAAACATCACATAAATTGATAACATCACACCAATTGTGGATATTATTAATTGAATGTATCCGTGACGTCTTAACTCCTTAACTGGAGCCTGCATAAGATAGAACGGTAAGAAAAATCCAAAAAATGTAAATATTGCCATGTTCGTATGCTTTGAAATAACGCCAACAATAAATCCGCTCCATGAAAGAAATATAGTTACGATATAGGATAGAAATATTGCTTTTTTGTTGAGCCTTGGCTGTGCATGATAGACAATGAAATTTTTAGGCTGGACACCTTCGATTAAGGGATTGCCGCATTTTGCACAAAAATCATAATCATCCTGATTTTCATATTCACATTTAGAACAAATTCGTGTCATTATTATTAAATTATAATGTGGAAGTATTTAAACTTAATTTTTAGTAAAAAATTTATTAAATTTCAGATAAAATGCATATCATGAAAGTTAAAGATGGAATTATCGGATTAGTTATTGGTGACGCATTAGGTGTTCCTGTTGAATTTAATCCTCGGGAAGACCTTAAAATAGACCCAGTTACTGATATGGAAGGCTATGGCACTTACAATATGCCACCAGGAACTTGGTCTGATGATTCTTCAATGACAATAGCCACAATGTCCAGCATTGTTAATAAAAATGGCATAAATTATGATGACATAATGGAAGAATTCCTAAAATGGATTGAACAAGGAAAATACACCCAATACAACAATACTTTCGATTATGGCGTGACAACAAGCCACGGGATTTACAATTACAAACATGGTGCTGAAGCGATTTACGCTGGTGGAGACGGTGAAAGGGATAATGGAAACGGTTCTTTAATGAGAATATTGCCTCTGGCTTTCATTCCAGACATTGATTACAAAACCATTGAAAACATTTCCGGTCTAACGCACAGACACATGAGATCCAAAATTTCCTGCACATTATATATAGAAATAGCTAAATCCATGCTCAATAATAATTTATCCATTGATGAACATATCACCTTAGCATGCAATAAAATTAAAGAGCATTATGAAGGAAATGATGAATTAGAACATTTCAGTAGAATATTCAACGATGAACTAAATGATGAAGATAGCATCAGCAGCAGCGGATATGTTATTTCAACATTTGAAAGTGTTATATACTGCCTTAAAAATACAGATAATTTTAGAGATGCTGTTCTAAAAGCAGTCAATTTAGGCAATGATACTGATACTGTTGGAGCAATTTGTGGTGGACTTGCTGGAATATATTATGGATTTGACTCAATTCCTATAGATTGGATTGATAAAATTCCTAAAATTAATGAAGTCGTTGAATTATGTGAAAAGTACGAGGCGTATTGTGATGGATGTTTATGAAACTATTAAAAATATAAGGTCTTCCTGCAATAATTATATGGACCCTGATTTGGTTGCAACAATAATTGATGAAAACTACTACATGGGAAGCAACACCATTGATGAAATTAACGGTTATGGCATTACAGATAATGACAGCTTTGAAGAAAAGTTCATGAAAATCCTAAAAGAAGAGAATATCTTCATTAACTGCGGAATGCTTGCATTCATTCCAATGGTTAATGAATGTGACATATTTTCATTTGTCGATGAGTGTATTGAAATCACTCAGGAAGAATATGAAAGCAATGCTCATGAAAACGAACTGTATTTTGGAATATTGATTGAAAAAGACACATCCGACTACATTATCGGAACAATCGATTTGTGCGGATGCAAAGTCGAATCAGGTTTTAGACAAATTGAGAAAAGTGATGATGGCCTATACAAAAAATTAGCGGAGATAATTGAAAAAGAAATTATCTCTTAATTAATTTTTGTTTAATATTTTCCCACATTGCCTGCTCTTCACCACAGCCGGTCATTATTACATAATCATATTCTGATTCAATGGCCAATTCATATAACTTGTTGATTCTTTTGGTCATTTCATCATAGCTTAATGGATAAAATTCAGCATCAGGATATTCATTTTTGATGATGTTATAATATTCTTCCGCCTTTTCGATGGATTTTCTTCCGGGAACCACAATTACATGGCTTGGCTTAAGCGCCTTGATTACCTCAAAGTGATCATCAAA
>JAFUBV010000305.1 GCA_017460025.1 Methanobrevibacter sp.
ACTGGAAAAAGTAAAAGGAGCTACAGTCGGCAAGGCATTAATGTATTTGCGCGTCATTTCCAGAAACGGATATCCTATTTCATGGCCTCAGGCCATTGTCAGGAATTTAACAAAAATTTACTGGTTCCCTATTATTTTTGACTGGGCTATCGGCAATATCTTCAGACGCGAAGACAGACTTTTCGGCCTGTTTACAAAAACAATTGTTGTAAATGAAATTGAATAAATAAATCGTTGATTCATATGATTAAAAGAGTACAAGTTCTATGGTATTTAAACAAAGATGATTTGGAGAATTATTGTCTTGACTTCAAGCCATACAAGTCACACAAGCTTGATGGATATGAAATATATGATGTTGATGAGGATTTGATTTATGATTTGTGTGACAGGGATCCCGACAGGCTGGAGCCCGTAGGATACTTTAAAAACCAGAAGGAAATCGAAAACTATCTTAGGGATTATGTCACAAACAATGAATTCGAACTCGAAATCGGATCACCTGAACTTGACTCTAAAATATCTGATGCAATTAAAACAATCGAATTTTCAGAGGAAGGATATTATATTTCAGTAGGTGACGGGGAAGTTGGTGACGGCCAAAACAGAATCACCCACTGGTATGATACTCTAAAAAGGGAATACAACAGTTCCTCAAAGGATAATGTATGGGTATTGATGGTTACAGGTTATGACCCTTATGAACTGTCATTGACAGGAAAGACCCTGGCGCATATACTATCCGATATTTTAAACATTAATGAATCTTCCCTTGACTCATTAATTCCAAATAAGGGAAGAATTACAGTTGAAGAATGGAATGAAATCCTGGATAAGATGTATAAGAAAAATAAGCTGTATCTTGGATTAAATCGTGTCATTTAACTATTTTTTTTAAATTTTACATTCTTCACAATAGCTTTGATATCTGCATGACCTGCATTTGTTCGGATTTTTAGTGGCCATAAACGGTTTTTGACCTTCAAATAGTGCATGCATTCTGTTTATGGTAAATCTGATTTGGTTTTCAGCATCATCATCGAATATTTCGCTCCAGAAGATATTGTCCGTTCCCCTTTGGCGAAGTCCTCCTTTTATTGTACGTTTATCATTGGTCATGTTTTTAAATGCAAGGCAATATGCTCTTACCTGATTTATTGTTGACGGATATGCATTGTTTCCCGGCTTGTCATCAATAATTACGATTTCTTCCGGTGTCATCCAGATTTCATCAATAAAACCTCTTATTCCGTCATCGGGAGAGATTACAAAGCATTCGCGTGAAATTGTGGCCTGTGTTTTTGACATTTCAACAACTTCATCAAATGTTGCAGGTGTTGCATCCTTTATAAAATTCTCTTCCAGTGTGTTGTGGACCTCGGTTCCCCGCAGCATGGCATTGGTAGGTGATGTTTTTATCCCTTTCATGTACTGGAGATATATCTGGTATTCACAATATCCTTGCTGGTTTAACCAACTAATGGGGAAATTGTTTTTACCTTCAATTATTTGAATACCTTCAATTGTAGGATGATTTTCCTTGGAGTACTTTTCATTTATAATGAGCTTGTTTTCCATAGCAATTTTTCCCTATTTTCTGTTAGGTCTTTTTAAGATCAGTCCGGTTAACTTTGTAATCTCTTCAAGAGGATAATTTCCCTTATACATTGTTCGGGCAACTCTTTCAAGGCCCTGTTTTCTTCCCTCATCAAGTCCCCTTTGATATGAGCCGGGACCGGCCTCCTGCAGTGCTTTTTCATAGCCTGCCTCACGGCCGATTTCAATTCCTTCCTGCTTTCCCTTTTCAAAGCCCTGCTTGAATCCGATTTCAATTCCTTGCTGGCGGCCCTGTTCAAGTCCGATGTCAATTCCACGCTCATTTATCGTTTCACCATTTTCACGTGAGTATAATATTTCATCAACATCCTCTGTAACCTGTTCGGCCATTTCTTCAGCCAATCTGAGCTTAACCTGTTCTTCAACCTGTTTTTGAATGATTTTTTTAACTTCATCTGTCTGCATTCTTCTTTGGACTTCACTGTTTATATATTCATCATTGATTCCTGATTCGATTCTTCTGTCGATTTCAGCAGAAATCTTGGCTTCCAGTTTTTCCTTAATCAGTTGCTCGGTATTAATCTCGTTAACTACATTTTCAAGTGATGACTTATCCATAAAAATATCCCCATTAGTAGTGATATAATATTAGTCTTTTAAAATATTTAAAATTATAAATAATAATTTTTTCAAATATTAGAATAATGAATTTTGATGATTTGAAAATAAATGATGACATTAAAAGTGCCATTGGCAGGTTGGGTTTTGATAAACTGACTCCCATCCAAAATAAGGCAATTCCTGATGCTTTAAATGGAAGGGATATTATAGGACAGGCCCAGACAGGTTCAGGCAAAACATTGGCATTTGCAATACCTGTGCTTAACAAGATTTTTGTTCCCGACAAGTCCCCTCAGGCAATTATCCTGTGCCCTACACGTGAGCTGTGCATTCAGGTGGCTGATGAGATTAAAAAACTGTCAAGGGATATGGATAAGGTAACTGTACTTGCAGTTTATGGCGGACAGGCAATAGGCCGTCAAATCAGGGTGCTGAATAAGGGAGTCCATATCGTTGTTGGAACTCCCGGAAGGGTGATAGATCATATCGAAAGGGGAACGCTTGATTTAATCGGTGTTGAAACAGTGGTTTTGGATGAGGCTGATGAAATGCTTGACATGGGATTCAGGGAGGATATCGAGCTCATTTTAAGGCACACTCCAAAACAAAGACAGACTTTACTTTTCTCAGCAACAATGCCTGATGAAATCAAAAAGATTACAAAACTATATCAGAACAGTCCTAAATTCATTAAGATTTCCGATACTAAAAAGACCATTCCCAAAATCAGGCAGTTCTATTTCAAAAGCGATGACAGGGATAAGATTGATGATTTGTGCAGAATCATCGAATATTATGACTTCAATCTATGGCTGATTTTCTGCAATACCCGTCGCCGAGTTGATTTTGTCTACAGAAATCTGAAGCGGAACGGCTTTAAGGTGGACAGCATTCATGGGGACATGACGCAGAAGGTCAGGGATAAGGTAATGAATAAGTTCAGAAACGGAAACATCTCTATTCTTGTGGCCAGTGACATTGCGGCCCGTGGAATTGATGTAAGTGAGGTTGAAGTTGTTGTCAACTATGACATTCCCCAGAATCCTGAAGATTATATCCACAGAATCGGGCGCACAGCACGTGCAGGAGAATCAGGATATGCCTTCAACATCGTTGCAGCTTATGAATCCCACGATCTGGTTAAAATAAGAAAGAAATTTAATATTAATATTAAAAACAAGGAAGTTCCAAGCTATTCGCAAATAGAAAGGAAAAAAAATAAAAAAATATTGGATGAAGTTAAAGGTTTGATAGAAAATAATGATTTGGATGATTATGTTAATGTGATTGCTTCATCTAAAATGGATTCTATTGAAATTGCAGCAGCATTGTTAAAAATGATGAGAGAAAAATAATTATTTTCTTCCATCGATAATGTTATATTTGATTTTTTCGGATTCTAGTTCACGTATAAAGGATTTGGTCATCTCACCCACTCATAACGCAAGGACATTCAAACCTTTGCGTGCAGCATTTGCTGTTGCCTGAGGAGCTGCATACTCGATATCGACTTTTAAACCTAATTCATTTGCTATTGCACGGGAAATGGTACCTGCAACTGCAACCTTATCGATTTTTGCACCGCTTTTAGTACCGTTTTCGTAAACGTCTTTGATTAAGTTCATATCCGCTGCAGTAGACCCGCCTTCCTTGATTGTCGGCAGGTTGATAACGGTTGCTTCACCAACTGTCATGTCGATTAGGCCGGTCAGGTTAGTCAATGCCACGTCAAGTCCGCTTCTTGCATCTTCCAGAACTATTCCTGTAGCGTTTTCTTCACCATGGTGCGCATATAAAATACCGTCTTCCATATAAAGACCAACAACTTCATCTTTTTTCAAATCTTCAGCAGCGATAGCCGGCCAGATTGTTTTGTAATGATTCATTGTTTCTAAAACAGAATCTGAGTATTTTCTTAAACTGATTGCATCTCTTTTTACTTTGTCGATACCTTTTTGTGTAATTTTATAAGGTGATCGTCCGTCTTTTGAAGTGATGTATCCTAACTCAATTAAAGTTTTGATATTTTCTGAAACAGCCTGAATAGTGATTCCTAAAGTTTGAGCCAAATCTTTCTGTTTGAGATGTGGGTCCTGTTTAGATATTTCACTTAAAATCTGAAAATGAGTTAAGGCACCTCTTTTTTTAAAAGCTTTCATATAAATTCATTCCTCATAATTTATGTTATATTATATATAGTTAATAATATAAATTTATTATGATTTTTTTCTAAACAAAACTTGATTAAATTTTTCCAGAAATTCCGATTTTTTATTAATTGGTATGTATGCACCGCAGGCCATTGCATGTCCTCCACCGCTTCCGCCAACATCCTGGGATACCTGACGGATTATATTTCCAAAATGAATTCCGTCATATGATAAAAACCTTGAGCATCTTAAAGACACCTTAAGTCCGTCGCTGTCTTCGATTTGTGTAAATCCGATAATAGGCTTTTGCCAGTTGCAGTATCCTAAAATCATTCCTGTAATTGTTCCGACAATTTCTGGCTTGATTCCTGTTCCGTCAAAGTACTGGAGGTTTTCAAGTTCAATAATTTCTCCGTTTGCCACTTTTTCCATTGATGTTGCAAGGTTATAGCGGTGTTTTCTGCTGATTTCCTCAAGTTCGACCAAAGCCCAGTCACGGTTTCCTTTAAGAACTTCCATGGCTATTTTTTCCTCATGGTTTCTTCCGCATGCATTCATTGCAGTTGAAAATTCAGAACCATCCCTTAAAAAGCTTGCAGGATCTTCAAGAAGGAATGTATATGAGTCCCCGATAAGTATTTTGGAAATGTGCTCATAATATCTTGGAGGAACTTCATTGATAATCATTCTGTTTAGGGCATTGTAGAGTTTTCCTTTCTCGCTGTCAGTCAAATCGGAAAGTGTCTTTCTTTTGATTCTTCTTTGTGTTTGAAACAAAATCATGAACTCGTCCTTTGAAAGGTATGGTGGCAGGGTCTGTGCGGCCTTGATTGAGTCCAGTTCCTTATTTAAAATGGCCCTGTCCTGTCTTGTCAGGGTATAGTCGCTTCCCTCGTCACACAATATGCCGATTTTTTCAAGGACATCCTTTTCTTCTGGTGTGACCCTTTTTATTGTTGAGTCAATTCCCAACTCGTCAAGAAGGGCCTTGGATTCGTTCTGGTTGTTTGTTATAGGCAATTTGACGTCACTGAAATATGAAAGCGCAATGAAAAGTTCTCTCGTATTTCTTCCGTAGATGTTCAGGTCGTTTCTTTTCAGTTCAAGATAACCTTCATTTTCCGCATCTGACTGGATGATTTCATTCAATCCTTCAAAGTGTCCGCTGCGAGTATTCTGCATGTCTCCGATTGCAGATAAAACGCCAATCCAGCTTAAGTCCGTGTATCCGAATTCCTTTGCAAGAAAATAGCACAGGCCTCCTCCGCAAACATAATATGACCCGTCAATGCCGTGATGGATCGGATTGATTTCAAGATAGGTGAATTCCTTATCGTCTTTATAGTCAAGACTTCTTAAAGGAGGATGATGGTCAAGGATTAAAATATTGTTGTCTTTGGTTGCTTTGGTGTCGATATGCTGGCCTGAGCCCAAATCGGAAAAGATTGTAAGCTTATGGTCAAGTTCAATATCGTCCAAAACATCCAGGTTAACAAAATCAATTTCATGAGGCTTTCCCAGCCTGTCAAGAATTGTTGATAGAATGGCTCCTGAACAGATGCCGTCACAGTCAATATGTGAATAAACCTTGATGTTGTCTGACTTTTCAATCAGGTCTTTTGCCTGGCTGTATTGCTCAGCCATTAATTCAGGAATTTCCATTTCAATCATTTCCTGATTTCTTTGATTTTTAAGCTGACCTCTTTTATGAGTTCCAGTTTTGTGTTTTCATACTCAACCAAAACACGGCCTGATTTTTCATACCATTTTCCGGGATATGACCTTTCCTTTTGAACTGAATATGAAAATCCCAGTCTTTTCAGTGCCCTTTCAATTTCAGCCAATGTGGGATTTGAAACGGCATATTCTTTGGATATTTTTCTTCCTTCGCTTAATGTTAATTCCTTATCTAAGTATTGTGGCCAGATTGTAATCATTATTTAATCTCCTTTTCAAATATTTCTAAAGCGTCTTTAACAACCAGATCCATATTATAATATTTATATTTAGCTAAACGGCCTGCAAAGATGACATTTTCCTCTTTTTCCATTTCAGCTTCATATAACTTGAATTTATCCAGATATTCCTGTGTAGGGTATGGATAGCATTTCTCTCCATTGAAACCTGGATATTCACGCATGATTGCGGTTCTGTTTTCAATATCCTGTCCGGTTAACTTCTTAAATTCGGTTATGCGTGTGAAATACGGGTCGTTCGGATAGTTGACAACCGCCACGTCCTGATATGAATCCTCATCCAGTATCTCATAGACAAAGTTGAGGCATCTGTAGAGCAGTTCCCCATATTTGTAATCATAAAAGTAGTCGATAGGACCAGTATAAATCAGCTTTTTGCTGTATTTGATTTTGTTTATATACTGTTTGTAGTCTGCCTTAAGGCCGACATGAATATTGTCTGATTCAATCATGCGTTCACACATTTTGGTGAATCCGTCCTTAGGCATTCCCTGATATGCATCTTCAAAGTACCTGTCGTCATGATTGAAACGGAATGGAATTCTTGATATAACAGAAGGACTTAAATTGGCAGCGGATGTTCCCCACTGCTTTTCAGTGTAGTTTTTAAACAATTTATTGTAAATGTCTCTTCCTGCATTTGCCAGAACAACATCCTCGGATGATTTGATTTCTGGGATGTCCTCTTTGTGCTCGTCAATCCAGTCATGCATTGACTCCTCATCCAAATCAAGGTCATAGAGCTTGTTTAATGTGTCAATGCAAATCGGCATAGGGACCAGTTTGCCGTCAACATAACTTAAGACTCTGTGTTCATAGTCAATCCATTCGGTGAACTGTGATAAATAGTCATAAACTTTCTTTTCTTTTGTGTGGAAAATATGCGGCCCGTATTTTTGAACCAAAAGCCCATCATCATAAAAATCATAAACGTTTCCACCGATATGGTCTCTTTTTTCAATAATGAGTACTTTTTCATCTAATTCATTTGCAATTCTTTCAGCTATTGTAAGTCCGGAAAGGCCGGCTCCCACTATCACATAATCAAATTCCATCATATCACGCTTTTGAAGTATAAATTGAAGATTCTATCGCTGTTGTCATTGAAGATAAAAGCATTTTTGTTTTCATGTCACTTCTGTGAATCTTTTTAAGTCTGTTAACCTTTTTAAGCAGTAACCTGTTTTCCTCTTTGGTGAACGGGGATCCTTTCCATGTGTTCATCCAGTGAAGAAGATGGGGGTTGACTGAAATGGTCTGGATTTCTTTGGAAAATCCTTCAGTAAGCTTTCTGCAGTAGATATAGGATTCCATAAGCTCATCAAGAAGTCTTACGTTAACGGTATTGGTGATTGACTTGTCGTCAGGCAAATCCCTAATATAATAATCATAACACATGAAATTATTTAAATAAACAATTCCTTTTGCTTTAAGCAGAGTTTCCAAGGTAAATGCCATATCGTCTCCTGAAATGTATGGCTGGAAACGGATATCATTATCCATGATCAGTTCCCTTTTGAAAATCTTACTCCAAACGGACGGAGCCATCTTCAATAAGTCAGGTTCCTGTTCGATGTTGTCAATGATGATTCTGTCAATCGGACCATCCCTTTTATATGTCACTTCATGGTCTTTTCCGTAAACGATTTTTTCTATCACATTGTCCCATACGAAATCGGACACGTTAAGGAAATTGGCAGTTTCAAAGGTCTCATCGGGATAAGCATGTTCCAAATCATCCTCATAAGGTGAATATGACTTCTGGACATATCCTCCGTATTCAAATATTCTTCTAAACCTTGCAAATGCCATGTCTGCATTGTTTTCAGTGACTGCCTTGTATAGGGTTTCACAGCAGTCCGGTGTGTATCTGTCATCAGGGTCTAAAAACATAATGTAATCGCCGGTACAGGCATCAATACCTGTGTTACGTGGAGTATAGGCTGCTCCTGAGTTTTGCTCGTGATGTATTGCTATGCAGCAGTCATATTTTTCAGCGTATTCATCAATGATTTCACCGGAACCATCAGTTGAGCAGTCATTGACCATTATGATTTCCAGATTCTCATTGCCTATGGTCTGATTGATTAAAGAGTCGATTCCTCCTCTAAGGTGGTCGCCTACATTGAAAATCGGTAGGATAATACTAATCTTGTCTTCCA
>JAFUBV010000306.1 GCA_017460025.1 Methanobrevibacter sp.
AGTACCTGTGTTATTTACAGTAATTGTAAATTTAACCAAATCGCCGACAACAACACTGGAAGTATTAGCGGATTTGTTTACGTCTAAAATAACAATATCAGATTGATTTACTTCAATAGTTACATTAGCACCGTAAGGTGTTACATCAGTATTATTGATTTTTGTTATATTAGCATAATTGGTAATATTGCCTGAACCTCTAACTTGTACTTGAATAATTATTGAAACTGTTTTGTTCCATGGTAAATCAAATGACCA
Organism: Methanobrevibacter sp.; assembly: GCA_017460025.1. GTDB lineage: Archaea > Methanobacteriota > Methanobacteria > Methanobacteriales > Methanobacteriaceae > Methanocatella. The sequence goes on from JAFUBV010000306.1 coordinate 259, forward strand.
TAAACCGGTTTCAGAATTATAATTGGTATCATTAGCTGATATGAATCTTAATCTTTTATCCAAGATATCAGATAATTCAATGCTAATTTTTTCCGGATGTTGAAGTATTACTCTATTTGGATCAGTGTAATCTGTTAAATCAATATTTGAAACAGTAATTGTATAATTGATTTTATCGCCAACATTAGGCGTTGTGTTTGTTACTGTTTTAGTTACATTAATCGCACATTGAGCAACATCCAAGTATAATGTCTGATAATCAATAGTTGATGAAACATTATGTTTTAAGAAATTATTATTTGAATACAATACATAATCCTGATTGATTATTGGAGCAGTATCATGACTAAACCAACCAACATTTTCATCAGCAGTTTTAGTATTGGCTTTATAAATCACAGTCCTTTTAGCAATATTATGAACTAAATCATATTCACTATCAGTAGTGCGATTATAATAATGTTTCAAGGTTGTTGTTAAATTGACACCTTCACCAATAATTGGTTGGTTAGGGTCAGTTACAAAGAAATGCATTCTCACCCAAGTATCAGGTAAGAAATAGGTACCTGTTTGTGACTGAACATTAATTTGAACCCTTTTCTGTTTATCTTCAGTTCCAAATGGATCGTTTTCTCCCCACCAGTTATATTCAAGAGAATCTACTTCACTATCGGCAATAGCAATATCAGCAGGAAGATTCCATGTGTTACCCATATTCTCTAAAATTACATTATATTGAATAAATCCGTTTTTGGTGTAAATTGCACCACCAGAATACTGGTTTGAATTATTAATGAATATGTTTTCAATAGCTGTTGTGTAATTTAGTGAATATATTGCACCACCAATTCCAGCATGACAATCAGTGAAATTGTTGTAGTATGCATAAGTATCATTGGCATAAATAGCTCCACCTTTGTCCGAATTATCTGAACAGAGTATGCGATAAAATGAGGAATTGGTTACATTTGCAACATTTGCATAAATAGCTCCACCATCTGAACGTGCACCAGTAATATTTGTGAAAGTTGAATTGAATACATACACATAATTACCGCCCTTAACTGCACCATTTTTACCATTTGAAGAATCAATATCCTTTAATGTTGAATTATACAATGAGATATTATCTTCAGCATAGATACATAAACCGTGAGTTTGTCCATCCTGGTCTATGAGAGTAGCATTGATAAAAGTACAATTCTCAACATATGCATTTACACCAGCATATACAGATCCTCCATAAATGGTAGAACCATGATATGAGAAATCTGAAAATTTAGTGTTAATAATTGTAGCATTTGATTTAGTGGAAATAATCATACCTGTAGCAGTACCTGCCTGAGAATGAATTTCATCGAAAGTACAATTTTCAACATATAAATCATCTTTTGAGAATACAGAACCTCTATAATTAGCACCTGTAGCACTAGAACCAGTTACACGTGAATTTGTAAAATTCAATGTCCCATTAGAACCGATAGCTATTCCATACATTGTAGAACCACTAATGGTGTTATTAATAAATATTGTATTATTTACAATAGCATTACCTTCAGAGAAGATAGCTCCATCTGAATTATTAGTGAAAATACAATCATAAACATCTAAAGTTCCATCAACATAACCTGCAGCATAAAGCATAGCTTGATTATTTGTGAAATTAGAATTATATATTGCAACATTACCTAAAACACGTATAGCTCCACCATAACTATGATGATCTTTATTTATATGGTCAAATGTCGCATTTCTAATTGTCATGTCACCTTCAGCAAAAACTGCACCACTATAATCCCCTCTTTGATCATTAACTTTCATATATACATCAGAAATTGTTGAATTTTCAACATTAACATTACCTTCTGCATATATGAATCCACCATCACCATTTTCTTTAGTAGCAGCAGAACCATTTACTGAGGAGTTATAGAAATTCACATTACTTTCAGAATATATAGC
>JAFUBV010000307.1 GCA_017460025.1 Methanobrevibacter sp.
ACCTAATTGATGAAGTTAAAAAGCAGCGTATCAGACTCAGGTCTAGGGATAAAATTTTTAAAATTTGTGAATTATTGGATGGTGATCAAATCCTGTCAATTCTTTATTATATGCTTCAGGATTACAATAACAGAATAAGGGGATTTCCGGATTTATTTGTTTTCAATGATGATGAATTCTTTTTTTGTGAAGTTAAAGCAAATACAGATGTTTTATCCGCATATCAAGTTAGAAATCATGAACAATTATTAAATACTGGAATTAATGTCTGTCTTTTTTCAATTAATAAATCCAAATCTTATATTAAAGAAGAGAAATGGAAATACTTCAATGAAGATTTTTATGATGTAGATAATTTCAAAGAAGCCTATGATTTTAAAATAAAAATAGCCAATAGGATCCATAAAGAACTTGAAGAAAATAACATCAACGAAATCAAAACAAAATTCTTTTCCAATTATGATTTATATACTTATATGGGATTTTTGAACCTGATGAAAGATTATAATCCTGATAAAAAAGTAAAAACTATAGAAAATATTGATGAAGTTATAATAAATCAAGCTGAAAAAGAAGGCACCAAAATCAGAAATCTCCGTTACCTATCAAAAGGATTATACTATGAGGAAAGAGGATTATATCCTCAAGCTATTGAAGAATATAAAAATGCCAAAGATTTTTACGGATATAATAAATTATGCATCTGTTATAGAAAGAATAAAGACTACGAAAATGAAGTTAATTTGACTTATGGGGCAATTAATGATATTTCAGGAATTCCAGACGACTGCAAAATATATTTCAAAACAAGAGCTCAAAGATTTACAAATAATAAAAAACGCATAACCGTTTATAAAACCAATAATAAATGTCCAATCTGCGGCGGCAATGAAGTAGTTGTTGTTCTTCAAAGAAGAGAAAATCTTAAAATAAGAATTTGTGATAATGGAAGCTGTTATTGGTATGGTGGAGTGTATGATTCAGATACACATCAATTAGAACAAGTAACTGATTTAAAAGAGTTCAATGTTGACAATAACCTAAAAAAATCACTTACAAGAAATAGAAGCAGGCACAGGCGTAAAAAACAAACAAGCCTTTTTGAAAAGAGTGAAAAACCAGAAAAGGATGAAAACTATGCCAAAAATCTTGAAATAAAATATGACTTGATATTGAAAGGAGAAGCATTACTTGCTAATGAAAATTATAATGAATCTATCGATTTTTATAATGGATTGATTAATCATGAATTATTTATTAATGATTATTATCCTTTTGTGATGTTGGTTAAATCATATAAAGGATTAAATCAACATGACAAGGAAGTTGAAGTCATTCAACAATTTTTCAAATCCGGAAGATATTGTAAAAAGTCAGCACTCAACAGATTTAAAATACGATTGGAAGAACTTGATCAATTAGGTTATTTTGATTATTCGACAATTAATGAGTTGGAAGAGGAATTTAGAAATAATGGTGCTAAAAATATGAACAAATCTAGAGTTCCACTTCCACGTGCTCGTGATATTAAAGCCAGCAAAAACCGATTGAGACAAACTCCTCTGAAATACTCTCCAGATTATTTTGATTCAGATGTTGAATTTGATAAAGACATTAGTCATGATGAAAAAGTTAAATTCAAATATGAATTAATATTAAAAGGAGAAAGTTTATTTAAATCAAGGAAATATGACAAAGCTATTGCATTTTACACACGCTTATTAACTCATGAATTATTTATCAATGATTATTATCCGTATTTGGAATTAGCAAAAGTTTTACATAAGGATAAACGGTATGATATGGAAGTTGATGTTATTAAACAGTTTTTTAAATCAGGAAGATATTGTGATAAAAATCAAATCATGTGGTTTAAACGTAGATTAAGGAGATTAACCAGATTCGGATATTATGATTTCTCCAAATTCTCTACATTAGAATATGAATTTGATAAGAATGGAGCTTTAAAAGAACATTTATCAAATCAACCAGTTCCTAGTGCAAATGACATTAAAAAAATAATGGATAAGTGATATAATGGGTTATAATTCAGAACATTTTAGCAGGTACATTAATTTTGAATTCTGGAGAGAAAATTATGAGGAAATAATTAAATCGGGCTTTGACTTTCCAAGACAGTTCATATCATGCATTATGCAGGATTATGGTAATAGGGAAAAAATAACCAAATTGCTTGATACCTATTACACAATTCCCCAAAAGGAAGATGAATATTATCCTCTCCTGAAATTAAAAAAATTCACTGAAGAGTATCCGGAGTTTAAGGATTTATTAAAACCTTGTACATCTGACTATGTAAATAGTGTTGCTTTGATTTTCACAAAACCATCAAGCAGTTGGGGTTTAAGAGGCGATCCCTATTTCTGGATGTATTTGGAAGAGAGAGTTAAAAATATTCCAATTCCAATTGAAGATATTAATATTATTGATAAAATTATCATAAAAGAATATTATGAACTTAGTGATGGTAAAAGAATTGGGGAAGAATCTTATGTTAAGGGATTTGCTCATGGGGGAATGTCAAGCGGTATGGTGTCTGAAATATGGCTAGATTTAATGCCTTTATTAAAATATAGGCTGATTAAACTTAATAATCAATATTATTTGGATCATGGAGAATATTCTAAAATAATTGAAAATCCTGAAAAGATAATTAGAACAAGAAATAAGAGTTTTGATGAAATTTTAGAGACATACGATAAACCCTTAAGGATATGGGGTTATGAATAATAATGTGGAATTAACCTCAAAAGGCATGTACATTTGGTTGGATGAGATATGTTTTCAATTGAAATATTAAAACTATTGGTGAGATAATGATTAATGAAGATTTAATAACTAATATTTTAGATAATGCAGATAGTAATTTTTATTTTTTTGATGAAGATGAGTTTATAAAAATCAGTGATTCAGAAGTATTTTTGGAAGATTTGTTTAATGATTTTTCTTTTGAAAAGGAATTGGATTTAAATGAAGATAAACCATTATTTTTAGCTTGTAGTTTTATTAGATATGATGAATATTATGCTCCTTTATTATTTATTCCAATAATCTATTCTAATGGAGTTATAAAAAGGAATAATAATTGCAATATATTATTTAATGAAATATTGTCTTTAGATTTCGCTGAAAATAATTTGAATCATTTGGATTTTACAAAATATGATAATCCTCAACTGTTTTATGAAGATTTAAAAAATATGGATGAATATGAATTAACCGATGACATTTTCATTGTTAATTTTGATTTTGATTCATTATTAAATTATATTGATTTAAATAAAAATTGGAAAACTCTTAATGATAAAATTAATGTAGTTAAAACTGGAAATGATTTTATAAAATTTTATAATAATAAAAATATATTTTCTAGGTCTAGAAAGGTTTTAATTATTACAAATTCTAAGAACTCAAACTTGTTATTTTTGTTTAAAAACTCATCATTGTTATTAGGATATAATTTTGAGAATATAATCATAAGACAAACAAATGTTGAATTTAACTATGCTGATAAAATGATAGAAGAGATTTTATTGGATAATATAGATTACCTTAAAACTAATGGATATCTTTTGTTTATACCATATACGTTATGTTGTTTATTTTTAAATGAAAAATTTGAATCGTTTTTTGACATAGTATTTATAGAACCTAATGTAACTTTAACAGATGAAAATATTATTTCATTATTATTAAGATCTAAAAATAATCATATTTATAAAAGTAAACCTGAAATTAAAATTAAAAATACAGAGTTTAATGTTAAAGATGATTATGTAAATATTAGTGTGGGAAAGCTATATGGCGAGGGAGAATTTGGAGCTAGTAAAGCTGATTTACGGCATTCAGGACCATTATATGATGATAGGTATTTTAGGGAGTAAATAACTGGAATAAATAATATCAATCAGTTTGTTAAATTAAACTTAAGAGAATAACTATTATTTTTTTTAACAATGAATGGATTTAATTCCTGATAATGAATTGATTAAGTAGGAGGTCTTTGTCATGATAACTTGTAGCGTATGTGGCCATATAAATGATTCATCAAGAGCAACCTGTGAAGAATGCGGATCTGATTTATCAGACAGTCCTGATTGGGGAAATAATTATGGTGATGATTTTGATGATGGCGACGATTTAAACTTTGATTACAGTGAAGATAGAGGATATTACGACGATGATTACTTTGATTAAATTAAGAAATTGGACTATGAAATAATCCAAAATCAGCATTGATGATGCTATAAATATTACTAATCAAATGCTCTCGCACTTTCTTTAAATATCTATAAAACAAGATTAATTATTACCACTCAAAAATGTTTGGGTGGCTAGATATTGGTGAGGCAGTTGAATTATTATGGAGATAGCTCGTTATTCAACTTTTTTTCTAAAAAAAACTCCATAATCAATTCAACTCAATATATTCAGACCTTTAATTCTTATTTTTGAAATTTAATCTTGAAAACATGTTAGCCATGAATAATGATAATTTTATATAATTGAAATAATAAAATATTATATTAATTATTATATACAGGTTGTAATAGCTATGGCCAATATAAATAATACATCATCCTACATGGATGAAGATAAAAAGCAAATTATCAAAGAGTCCAACTATACCTATAGAGATGCTCTTGAAGTTTCAGCTTATCTCATTGAAGTCGGAAAGTTCGAAAGATTCTACAAGGAAATGCAAATCCACGACCTTCAAAAGGAACTTGATGAAATGGGCGATGAGGAATAGCTTCAAAAAATATATCTCACGTATATAACTCTTAAAGAAAAACTATTTTTGAATTGTGAAAGTAATAATTTATTATTACTTTTATATTTTTTTTATAATAAAATTTTATATATAATACATAATAAATATATGTATTATGATAACCGAAAAAACCAACATCAGCGCAAGAGTTGAAATAACACTCAAAAAAATAGTAGAAGAATCTAGTTTTACACACAAGGACGCATACGAACTTGGAGC
>JAFUBV010000308.1 GCA_017460025.1 Methanobrevibacter sp.
ATACTGAATAAAGTAGTATTAAAATTAATTTGACTTGAAAACCTAGACTTATTTTCGTTCTATCCTTTAGTTCTTATTTATTAAAGTAATTTCACTAACAAACATTTTTTCTAATTTTTTAAAAAGTAGCTATTATATAGAGATATTTATATAACATAAATAATAAATTACATAATAAAGAATTTGAACGGAGGACATCTAATGGCAGATTCAATTATTTTACTTGAAGAAAGAAAAGAAGTCACTACATTTCTTTTAGATGAAGGTGACATTACTGAAACTACTGTTACAACTCCAACTGGAGAAACACCAGGATATGAGTATTCTGGAGAAAAAATCAAAGTTGATGATGCTGTAACATTATCAGAAAATTCCAATATCGGAAAACCAACTGTTAAAAAATACACTGATGAGGATTCTCAAATCATTTTAGGTATTGCAGTTAACGATCCAGTTACTATGACTGGAGGTAGAAGAAAAACTTCCATATTAGTGTTAGGCCATTTATTCAGATTAAAATTAGCTAGTGGTTTATCAAACATTGCCGTTAATGATAGAATTGCATTAACATCAACTGGAGCTATTAAATCTGATGATGGAGAGTATATTGCAATGCATCCTGTTGAAAGCTCAGACTCATACAATTACATTGAAGTATTCAGACCTTACGATATAACCGAATAGATGGTGATAATGAATGATAACAAAAGGAAATGATACTAAAGTTCAAAACGAGGTAATAGCTCAAACTATTACTGATGAAACCGCAAAAAGATTAAAGTTAGCAAGATTATTTCCTAAACAAGAGATTAAAGAAAACTCTGATTACTATACTTACTTTAGACAAAATATTAATCTTGATGAAGCAATTAACAAAGGATTACTTGGAGAGGCTAAGGACATTGCTCCTGGTGCATCTCTCCAGGAACTCAACATCAGAAAACCAATCACTGACACTATTTCAATAGATACTGTCGGTGGTGTCTTAAACGTTAACAAAGATGTTTTCGATTCAGATATTGTTTCATTCGAGGATTTATTAGGTGATGTAGCTACTGTAATTGCTAATCGTATTGAATTTAATATATATGATACCTTAATGAATTCAAATCAAGTTCCTCAATATAATACAACTCAAACTGAAGACACAATGGAAGCATTCGGCCAATTCGTTATTGCAGCTCAGGAAGCATTCAAAGGTAATGCTGGAGCTGGAGCAGATTTAACAATAATGGCTGAGTCTTATAAGACATTATCATATGTTAAGCAATTAGCGTACATGAATAACAAACTTGTGCAACCTGTTGAAGATATCCAAAGCTATTATGGTATTGACAACATTGATTTCTTGGGAACTACACAAGCTGACGGTGGATCACTTGTAGGTGATAAAGAGTATATTGGTTTCGATTTAAGAAACGCTCCCCTAACTGTATTATACTCAAAATCATCCGGTACAACAACTGCACCTATTACAAGTGATGAAAACATTGCAGACTTCTATCCTATCATTGAAATCATGCGTAAGGACATATACGATGAGTTACCTCAATACACCAAATTATTTATACAAAGTAAAGTAGGAATATTATTAAATAAACCTGGTCTTGCTTTGAAAGGTACATGCAGACCTTAGGAGGATATATTAATGTTAACTAAAGGAAATGATGCTAAAGTACAAAATGAAGTAATGGCACAGATTGTTGCAGACACTTCAGCAAAATGGATGAAATTCACCAGATTACTACCAAAGCAAGAAATTGAAGAAAATAGCCAATATTACACTTACATGTCTCAGAGAGTTAATATTGAGGAAGCTATTCAAAAAGGCGTGCTTGGTGAGGCCAAAGACATTGCACCCGGCGCAACCCTTCAGGAATTGAACGTTAGAAAACCAATCAGTGAAACAATCTCCATTGACACTATTGGTGGTGTCTTAAACGTTTCAGCACAAATGTTAGATTCCAATTTAATCTCCGTTAATGATATGCTCCAAGACGTGGGCATATTAATCGGAAGAAGTATTGAAAAAGCAGCTATTGATATGATCACCAATTCAAACAAAGTTGCTAAATATGATTTTGAATCTGGTGACGATACTGGTATGACCATCCTTAAAGCTCAAGAGAAATTCAAAGAATCAGCAGGAAGCTTTACCAACTTAAATAGTATGGCTGTTAGCTATAAGTCTCTCACTACATTAAAGTCTGATTTATTCTCAAGCAATAGACAGGTTGAACCGGTAGAACATATTCAAAGCTACTATGGTGTGGACAATATAGATATTCTTGGAACTGCTGTCTGTGATGGTGGTTCTGAAATGGGCGATAAGACCTACATTGGTATGGACTACATAAATCCGGGAATGAAATTGTTATACTCAAGGACTACAGGAACAACCGTTGCGCCTTTAGGTCCTGACGGTGAGATGTATGATTTCTATCCATTAATTGAATTTATGAGGAAAGATATTCGTGACGAACTTCCAATGTACACAAAACTCTTTATTTTGTCTTCTGTCGGTGTTTTAATGAATGCACCTAACCGTATAATTACAGGTACATTCAGGGCATAAGCGAATTTCATATAAACTCCTAAATATATATCGGGCCCTTTCGTTTAGAGAGCGTGTAGGGATAAAAGAATATTAAAATCTCATTTGAAGATTATGTGAAGTTTTAATTGTTTTTCTTCACGTCCATCTTCTGCTAAGAGTTTATTGACTCCAAATCCTTAATAGCTGGGTCGTTCCTTCTCCCAGCTATACTATTTTTAAAAAAATATATATTTTAACTAATAGCTACATATATAATGTTAATAATAAAATATTGGAGTAATTACAATGAAGCTAATATTAGATACTGAAAATTCACATCCAACAACAATAACAGTTAGAGGAAAAGAAATAACCCTGCTTTTAATTGAATCCAGTATTCTAATTGATTCATCACAAGTAGCTAAGATATTTGATAAGAAAGAAAAGACTGTAGCTACTAAAGTACAGAAAGCTAAACTTGAAAAATATGAAACAGAGAATGTTAAGCTATTAAAGAATTATGGATTGATGAATCCCGATGCAATTAAGCCTAGACCATTTTATGATCTCAGGCAAATGTTGGAAGGACCTGCAGAATATTACTTCAAACAAATTGATGATCTTGATCTTATTGATGTTATTGTCAGAGTTGCAATTGGCAAGCATCGTGAGTGGATC
>JAFUBV010000309.1 GCA_017460025.1 Methanobrevibacter sp.
CCAATAGAAAAGTCTTCAAACCTTACATTTTCAGGCAGAATTCTTGAAACTGCAACAATTTCATCAGAATCCTTTAAGAAAAGATGATAAGCAACCTTGTCCTTGTCATCCAAATCGTTGTAAACACAGTCCTGCTCGACAACAAAGACTTCACTGCGCAGCTTCAAAATGTCGTAGAGCTCATCGATTGAAAGCTCATCAAATTTTTTCAGATTCCAGTTAATATTAACACACCCTAGAGATTAATCCTCTGCGAGTTTTTTCAGCTCATCACCTGTCAGATGAAAAACGTTCCAATCCTTCTGTTGGGCGCCTAAAGATAAATAAAAGTCAATGCTTGGCTGATTCCAGCTAAGGCATGTCCATTCAAATCTTCCATATCCTCTATCAACAACAATTTTAGCCAATTTCTTAAGCAAAGCTTTTCCATAGCCTTTTCCACGATATTCAGGGTCAATGAACAAATCCTCCAAATGCAAATTTACATTGGAGATATAAGTTGAAAAGCTCAAGAAAAACAATGCAAAACCAATTTCTGTTCCATCTTCCAAAGCAAAAATCACTTCAGCCTGTTTTTTATCGAAAATCCATTTTTTCAGTTCTTCTTTTGTTGCAACTACTTCATCAAGTCTTTTTTCATATTCTGCAAGCTTTTTGATATATTCCAAAATCAATCCAACATCCTCTTCAGATGCGTTTCTAAATGTTAAATCAGCCATAATAATCATCAAAAATTAATCTTTTTACTATATACTTTTTTATAGTAATTTGTACTTAAATATTCACATGAAAGATTTATTTGATTATTGTGAATTTGGGGAGTTCAATCTTAATAGCCGTATCGTAAGAACAGGTTTATGGGAATCCGAAAGAGAAAAATCCGGTAACTTAACACCTGAAATTTATAATCGTTACGAAAATATTGCCGCAAGCGGCGTTGGTTTGATAATAACGGAAGTGATATCCCTTTATCCCAGAGATGTATTTTCTAAATATACTCAAACAATACATTTTAAGCAGTTTGTTCGTGAAGCAAAGGATTTGACGGATTTGGTGCATCTTTATGACGTTCCTATTTTTGCACAGCTAGGATTTGTGCAGTTCAATAAGCATGCTGATCACCATATTCCTGTTGATGACGTCACTATTGAAGACATTAGAAAAATACAGACCGATTTCATAATGGCCTGTCAGAAATTCGATTATGCAGGTTTTGATGGTGTTCAAATAGCTTTAGGTAATTATTATTTCCTTTCAAGATTCATTAATCCATATTTCAATAAAAGAGAAGATAAATATGGTGGAAATACACTGAACCGTTTAAGAATCGTATTGGAAATGATAAAGGTCATTAAGAAAACTACAAAATTGCATATCAACTGCAGATTAAACGCTTTTGATATTCAATCAAATGGAATGAGTTTAGAAGAAACAATTGAAATAGCAAAATTATTGGAAAAATTCGGTGTGGACAGTCTTCAAATTACAATGCCACGTTCTCCACAGTTCTTTTCAAAAGAATATCAGGACAGAACACCGCCAGGATTTAAATCCAGAGTCAAAAAAGATAAAAACCCATTAATATCCGCCTGCAACGAAATAATAAAGAATGTTAATATTCCGGTTATTTTAGGTGGTGGGGCAAACAGCAAATCACAAATTAATGAGATACTTAATAAAACAAATATTGACTATATCTCAATGCAAAGACCATTTGTAGCAGATCCTAGCTTTTTAGTAGACTGGCAAATGAATGATGAAGCTGTCAGCAACTGCATATCATGCAATAATTGCTATTGGAAAAAAACAAGTACATGCCACATTCACAGGCCTGCAACATGGGATGTAAGCAAACTTGAATGATGTTACTGGTATTTGTCTTTAATATCATTCATTAATTTTAATTTATCGAAAGCAACATCCATCGGAGCTCTTCTTAAACCGCAATCAGGGTCAAGCAAAATATTATCCTCACCGACAATATTAATTCCGCGAGAAATTAAATCTTCAGTTGTCTGATATGAATCGACTTCATTTTTAGCTGAATCAATACAGCCAAAACCTATCTTTTTACCTTTGAATAAATCAATATTTTTTTCAAGAATATCAATATTTACATTATTTCCGGCAAATTC
>JAFUBV010000310.1 GCA_017460025.1 Methanobrevibacter sp.
CCAGGGATTGTGATAGTTGCATTATTTTCATCGTTTAAAGTAGCCAGATATTTGGTTTCACCAATAATTACAACAATATCACCAGTAGCACCTGCAACAGTCACATTAATAAGTGCATTTTGACCTTCAGTGATTGTGAAATCTTCAGTAGATATGCTTGGGGCAGTTCTTGCATCACCAATAGTGAATGTTATCTCTTCATCATTAAATGCTTTGAAATTAGTGTTTCCAAGATAGGATACAGTTGCAGTGTATTCTTTAGGATCCAAACTGGAAATATTCAAAGTAATTATACCATCCTCAACATCAGCGTAATAAGAGATATTGTTAATATTAACTGAAGCCGCACCATTGACAAGAGAGTTATTTAAAGTAATGACTAAATTATTGTTATTCACTTCAGTGCTTGTGATTTCAGTGCTTGCTTGGCCGATTATTAATGCCGTGGTTTTAGAAACACTATTATAAATGGCATCCCCAATGCTTGTAACATTTATAATATAATTGCCTGCAGCCAACTCCTTAAGGTTAATGCTACCTTTTTTGGAAGATGTGTTATAAACTAAATTATTATTAACATCCCAGACAGTAATATTGAAGTCAGGATCATTATCCGTGTTTATGGTTACACCAGGAATGCTTTGATTATAGATAATTGGATTTGCTTCGATAGTGAAATCAGGGTCTGTTTTTGGAAGAGTTACCGTGAAATCACTGCTTCTAGCATAATATTTATCACCTAAAAAGCTAGTGGAACCAGTAATGGACTCACCAGGACTTCCAGATACCGGATAAGAACCAACACCATTTAAAATAGGAATATTATTATCACCATATGTTAAAGTACCATTATCCATATCATCCAAAGTGAAGATTAAATGAGTGCTATTGGTAGTTACTGTTACATTAATCTGTAAAGGATAATTAATTGAACAAACATAATTTTTATAAATTTGAGTTTTAAAATCATCATTTATAAAATCATCCTGTTCATAACTTCTTATAGCATCCATACCATAACGTTCATTACCTATGTTACCTGCATTACTAATAAAATAATTATTTTCAAATAGAATTTCTTCTATATCCCAACCATTAAATACAAAAATATATTCCATATCCAAAATTATCCTATTATTAATAATCACAATATTATGAGGTTCGTAAAATTGAGGCAAATTAGCATCATAACCATTATAAAAATTGATTCCGAATAATTTACCACCACCAATGTTAAAAAAAGTACAATCCTTAATGGTTACATTTTCATGAAGGAAAAAAGCACCCCCAAATCCATTTAACTTCCAATGTTCATACAAAGGAGGAGTTGTAATGTTAATAAATGTACTACAAATAATTTTTAAATTATACACTTGGAAAAAAGAAGTAGAGGAATCGGTGTGAGTAAAATTAACAAAAGTACAATTATAGAAAATAATAATTCCATCGAATTCATCAATATTGTTTATAACCTTCCCATTATAACCATTATTAATTGAACATTTCATATTAACGAAATTAAAATTTTTAAATATTATATAAGACCTCATTTGATAATCAGGATCTTCATACATCTCATGAGGATAAGACTTAATAAATGTGAAAAAATACTCATGATTATTTAAATCCAAAGTTGAGTTTTTTCCATCAATAATAAAACAATCCTCAATACCCTCATCATCAAAAGGAATATCGGGATATTCTTGTTCATAATCTGATGTAGGAGAAATCATCCACAGAGATGTAAATTGTTCAAGATAAATAGTATTACCTGAGAGGTTATCAACAGCATATACATACTCTCCAGATTCTTCATCAAATAATGGATTAATTCCATATTCATCTAAACTTCCTTCTCCAGTGTCCTGATCATATATCTCTGCTTCAATAATATCATCAGAATACACATAATAGCTATTTTCTTCAAATTCATCACCAGTGAAAATTATTCTAGTAGCATCTAAAAAAGTATATTCCATATCAGAATCTGAAACTAAATCTTCATTAGTATCTAAAGATAAAATATCCTCTAAAGACACCCCTAACAAGTCTTCATTTTTATAAGAAAATACTGAAGAATAAGACAACAATTCTTCTCCAAGTGCATAGAAAATATTATGTGAATCCCAAATATATACAAATCCTCGATTATCCATTGAAAATGAGCCCAAAACAGGATTACCAATGCTCAACCAAAAAGTAGAGGCATTATATAATGTTCTATATATGTTGCCGTTTTCATCCCCAACATAGATATAATTATTAGCATCAATTAAAATTTTTGAAGAAGAATTGCAAGATAAAAATTTTTCAATCTTATTACCATTTGTCAAATTAAAATAATACAAACAATCAGTACCTGCAATAATGATTTGATTATCACTTAATGCTAAATTATAACCAACAACAGAATTATTAAAGGCAATATTTCCATTAACAGATGTTTTAATTAATTGATTATTAGTTAGATAGTAAATAGTTCCATCATCTGCTACAACAGGACGGCAAACAACACCTCCCAAATAGGAGATATTAATATAACTCTTATTAGTAATATTTACGATTAATAATCCATCAGTACTACCAATACAAACAGTTTTATTCTTTTCAATTATAGTTGGCGCACTAGTTAAATTATGTAATCCTAAATTAACAACAGTAGGATCTCCACCATTTACCCACATATCATATGGAATAACAGTCAAAATATAATAATTTTTACTTGCATCATTTGATACATTTTGATATTCTCCAGAAATATAAATATTACCTTCATCATCAACAACAGGTTCAAATAAACTTGATCCTTGCCAAATATTAGCAAATGAATACTGTACACCATTATCTTTATTAATAAAGTAAATTGTATCTCCAGCTCTTGGAGCAATAATAACATCCCGACTAATAGCAAGACCAGAGAAGTTAGCATCGCCGACAAGACCAAATTTCCACATGAAAACACCAGTAGAATCATATTTATAAATACTACTTAGGGTAGCAATATAAATAGAACCTTCTTCATCAATAATACTATCCACTATAGTGTCATTGAATTGTATACTCCATAAATCATCAGCAACATCAGTACCAACATAATAAGATTTGCCAGTATTTTTAGTATCATGACCTTCCATAGCCCATTGATAATTACCATCATTAAACATCAAATAAGTATCAATGCAACCTGGAGCATAATTCTCATCACCATAATAATATACAGTAATAATATTTCTACTTGTATTAGTTAGATTATTTAAAAGAACATTGACTCCACCATAACTAAGAGTATAATTATTGGAAACACCATTTACACTAACTTCTACAGTTCCTGTTGCATCATCAACAACAAAAACATTTAAAGTAATATCACTACCAAAAATTAATTTACTTGCATATCTAAGAGTAATTTCAGTTGAATCAACATTGAACAAAGTAGTATAATCAAATCCACGATAATTGCCATCATATGTTAATAAAACATCATATTGACCACCCTCTAATCCTGAGATAACAAAAGATATTGCACCATTAACAAGACTTGCATTAGTCTCATAATTTCCGACTTTAATGCTTACAGTACCAGTAGCATCAGAAGGTAAAGTAACATTAATAATCTCATCATCACCCAATTTAATATCACAAACATCAACAGTGAAATTATAACCTAAATTATTCAAGGTAATGTTTTGAGAAATACCTTCATAACTTACAGTTAAAACACCATCCCCCTCATTAGTAGCAACATAATCAACATTTGATACATCATTAATAAGAGTGACAGTAGATTCCGCAGCACCATTGACACAAGAAACATCTAAATCGAGTTTAGGAAGATTATTATTTATATCATGAATTATTGCTTCAGGAGTATAAAGATTATTGAAAGTAATATCAACATTTTTTCTATCACCAACAATAACAGGATTACTATCCGCAGAAAGATTCATAAATAACCAACTACTAACAGTTACACCACTAGAAACACTAGTTAAATTAGCATTATAATTATCTGCTGTATTACCCCACCAATTATTATTAGCAGTGACTATAGTACCTGTATGAGTACCTGATCTAACAATTGAACTAGAAACATAATTATTTAAGAAAACACAATCTTCAACAACTATAGAACATGAAGATGAACGACTATAAATATAAATAGCACTACCTGAAGTAGCAGTATTATTTACAAATAAACAGCCATCAACATTAATATTCTTAAATTGATATGCGTAAATAACCCCATTAGTACCTCCATTATTTATGAATGAAGAATTAATAATGTTAAATGTATTACCACTACCACGTAAATATAAAACACCATCAGCACCAGTATTATCAATAAAAGTAGAATTTATAACATCACCTTTGGTGAAATAAACTGATCTAGCATTATTTTCAAAAACAGAATCCACAATTAATAAAGATTGTGTTCTAATAAGATAACCTGAAGTTAAAGAATTATCTTTAACAGTACAATTAATAAATTCTAATTTAATATTATTTAGAGTCCCTTGGAAAATAGTTTTTCCAGAATTAACTAAATTAATATTTTCAAAAGTACAAGTAGTTTGAGCAGAAGCATAAAATTCTTGAGTTCCACTAAATGAATTAGCATTGAAAATTACATTACCATCACCAATAAAATGAACATCTTTAGTAATACTTATTCTACTGGAAATAGGATAAATCCCACTAGCAACAGCAATAGTAGGAATATTATTATTTTTAGATAAAGTAACAGCCTGACCAATTGTTTTAACAGGAGTTGAAATAGTTAAACCATCATTTGTATCTTTACCTGTTGTAGAGACATAAATTGCAGGTATAGGAACCTGAATAGTATTTGAAGTTCTATTTAAAATATTTGATGTGACATTTACAGCATGACTACCACTTGAAGTATTGATTGTGAAATCAATTGTTGAAGTCAACTCATTATAATCCACACCAGAAATAGTGAAAACTTCATCACCATTATGCACAGCATAATTAGAAGATTTAATTAAATCACCATATCCAAGACCAACAATTTTTAAATGACAAGTAGTAACAGTAGAAAAACTAAAATCAGCGCTCAACTCATAAGTATCTAATTCAATTAAACTGTTTACATAAGAATTATTTTCAATCATATATGAATCTGCTTTAAAAATAATTGTATTAATACCTAAAGTTGCATTTGTATGATTTACAAAAGTATTGTTGACTAAAACACCATTAGACAAACTAACTGCATAAATAGCCTTACCTCTAACTGCAGCATTATTTTCAAAATAGTTATTAGTCATTGTTAATTCTCCACCAGACATGGAAATAACCCCACCATTACCAGTAGAATGCTCATTATTTGTGTTATTAACAAAACTACAATTATCAAAGATTACAACAGGTGGTTCTTGACCCCAATAAGCTAAAACACCAATTGCCCCACCACCAGAATTAGTAGTACAATTATTACCAATAAAAGTAGAATCATAAACACTTAAAGTACTGTAAGTGTATAATGCTCCACCATTCCATCCAGCATAATTATCAATAAATCTAGAGTTACGAATAGTAGTATTAGCTCCAATATGAGTATGGATAGCACCAGCCCACCAAGTAGAATTATTATAATAAAAAGTAGAGTTTAAGACCACTAATTGACCACAATTATTAATACAACCCGGTTCAACACTAGCCCAATTATAATTAAATGTTGAATCTTTAACAGTCATATGAACAAGATTAACACTATTCTCATTATAATTACTTACAGCCCCATAACTTGTATTACATTCTATAAAACTACAATTATCAAGTAATGCGGAACCAGAATTTAACCAAACAACTGCTTGATGTGATCCAGTTGCATTTATGTTTGTAAAAACACAATTTTTAAACACATAATTTCCATTACCTGCAACTTTAATTAAAATATTATCGGCCAAGTACTGGAAAGTAACATTCTCAAATACAATATTTAAATTAGAATTAGATAAAAATGGAATATAATTATATTTTAAATTATTTGGATATGCAGACCAATTTTCATAACCCACATATGATCCATCCAAACCAACAATAGTCAAATCATGATTAAAAACAATTTGATCAGAACTATTACTTGATGGAGCAATATTAGTTCCATTTAAATATATTGTATCTATATTATTATTCACAGAATCTGCCTGCAAATCAGCCCAATTATTAACGGTTGAACTTAATCAACCAGCAGATAAACTTTCATCAGCATCATCTACACTTAGTGCAGAAACATCTGTTGTCTCATCAATATTTTCAGCAAAAACCCCGTTGATTCCTACTAAAAATATTAAAAAGACAAATAAAATCAAATATACCTTTGACTTCATATGCCATTTACCTCATATTTTAATAAAAAAAGTATGAAAATAATATTAATTTAAAGTTATTTTAATATAATTCTTTCACACTTGATAAACTATATTATAATAACATATATATAAATTAAATTGAAAAAATATAAAATATAATTTAACATTATTAGTTTAAAAAAATTAATAAATATCTATTGTAAAGACTGGATGAATGATAAAGATGAATATAAAAAACATACTAAAAATATTAATTATTCTAATAATAATGATAAATACTGCAAGTATTCATGCAACAGACAATAGTTCCGAAATATTAAATGAACAGGAGATATATGTAGATTCAAATATTGGAAACGATTCGTTCACTGGAGAAAATTGGCAAACACCAGTCAATACAATAGAAAAAGCAA
>JAFUBV010000003.1 GCA_017460025.1 Methanobrevibacter sp.
CAAAAAGCGTGAATTTGGTTTTGACCATAATGGAAACGGTCCTAACGATAGATATAAAACTTTCAGAGGAACAGATTCACTTAGAAAATTCCTTAGATACAAGGCTCCTTTTGCAGCATATATTTCAGTGGCTTTTTACAATGAACCTAGAAGAAGGCAGGACTGGCAAAAGGCAGAATACATTTTTGATGTTGATGCAAAAGACATCCCAATAAGGTCATGCAACTGCGACAGTGTCTGTGAAATATGCTTAGGTGAGGCTTTAGAAATAGTTAACTCATTAATAGATACATTGGAAAGTGATTTGGGCTTGGATAACATCCATCTAATCTATTCCGGAAGAGGATATCATATAAGAATTCTTGATGAGGAAATGATGACCTCCGGAAGCGAACTGCGCTCTGAAGTATTGAAATATGTTGCAGGGGCTGAAGTTCCAAAGTCACAGTTCATAAACACAGACATTTCAAACAAGGCATTCAATTTTGAGCATTTCTCAATTCCAATAGGTTATTCCAAAATATTTACCGATAAAATGAAATATAATGTTCAGCACATGACCGGTCAAGAAGAGCTAGATGGAATTAATCCGAAATTAATGAAAGACATACTGAAAGCCAGACATCACCTGGATAATGATGAATGGGGTTACTTTAAAAGAGATATTGGACCAAGGAGATATAAAAATCTGGTTGAAGCAATGGCACGTGTTAACTTAGCCACTATTGATGCTAAGGTATCCATTGATTTGAAAAGGATTTTAAGACTTCCTTCATCACTTCATTCAAAAGTCAGCATGAAATGTATGGAAGTTAAAAACAGAGAAACCTTTGATCCGTTTAAAGAGGCTGTACCTAAGTTTGTTTATGAGAGGAGTGAATAAATATGGATAATGTTTTAAGAGAGATTTTTCGTGAAAATCAGTATTTTGAAGAGATGAATGAAAACAGGTTTGTTCCTGAATATTTGGGATTGATAGTTAATGGTGTTGTAATATACAATGTAAACTGGGTGGATATAGTTGATAAAGAATTGGTTTTAATGAATAAGGATATCCAGACACACCCAATAGCTTCATTAATGTTGGAAAACCTTAATTCATTAATGATTATTACCGACAGCGGCATAAAAGAAATTTTATGAATCAATCTTTCAAAGTTTCAATCGAAACAATAGAATGAAATATCTGATTTATTTTATGAGTTAACTTTAAAATATCATTATCTAATGTTAAAAAGATAATTGATTCATTTAAAGATTGGCTTAAACGAAAAAATTCTTCTAGAATAATAGCATCAGATTTATTAATTCCTATATTTATTAAATTTTTAGTGAAACTCATTTTATTTATGAAAGAAATACAAATGAATCTTGTAAATAATCCAAATAGATTATTAAGAATAAATTTATAATCGTTTTTAATATTTTTAGCCAATACATTCAAATTATTTACATCATTTGACACTATGGAATACTTGAAATATTCATTATAATCCATGAAAAACTGATTTACAACATGAACAAATTTTTGCTTTTGGATACCTTCAGGAAAATCATTATTGTGATATTGTGCAATGAAATCCATTTTTAACTTATATAAAAAATTATCAATATTTAATAAGTCTACACTATTTTTCAAAATATTCAATTTAACATGTTTTATAATTTTAAAAGCTATTCTTCTTAATTTAAAAATAACATTTTGGGATTCATTTATTACAGTATTGCTTAAATATCTCTTATACTCTTCTTTAAAATAGCCTACGGCTTTTTTATGTAAATTATCCTCAGGTAATATTAAGGATAACAAAATATTTGTATCTAAAAAATGACAGTTAATTTCAAACAAATTATCCCCTCAAATAAGCACTAATAGTTGCATTTAGTAACTTTTTTTGAGAAGGTGAATATTCTTTAGCAGAATTCATAAAATTTATTAATTTATCCGTTTCATTTATTAAAATTTTTAATTCATTAATACTACTTTTATATTTTCTATCCCAGGAACTGACTTTATAATTATAAAAATCGTCTTTAAAATTAACTCTAAGACCTCTTGCAAAAGTTTTCCAAAGCTCCACAATAGGATCTCTTAAAAAATTCCAATAATTGTTAAAATTATTCTCATCATTTATTAAGTCCAAATTTGTGGAAAGTTTAGAGAATAAATCATTATATTCATTAAAATAACTTTCACAAGGAAGTTGGGATTCACAATCATAGAAAATATCAATATACTTATCAACATCAAAATAGTTAGAAGATCGAATAGTATTGGCAGTATTGAAAATTTGATATTTAAATGAATACATGAATGAATAAGGAGCATACTCTTTATAAATATATTTATCTAAATCATGAAATGATTCATTGCTTAAAATTTGATTTATAAAGGATTCAATTTCTGAATACCCTGAAATAATATTATTTTCAATATCAAACATTTTATAATATTCATCACTAAGTATTAGTGAATTAAGATTGACATTACATTTTGGTAAAATATAATTCCAAGAATCATTTACAGTTTCAGAAAATGGGCCGTGAAAATACCAATAATAGGGTAATTCATCATATAATTCATGATTTTTACCTAAATCCATTTTAAGTTTAAAAATAACTTTTTGCATTTTATATTTAGAAATGAGAATA
>JAFUBV010000311.1 GCA_017460025.1 Methanobrevibacter sp.
AAGGTATATTTGAGATTAAGAACATGAAATATCTTCCTGAAAGCGGAAGCAACAATTATTACGGTGATATCCGTTTTGATGGAAATGGAGAATACAAAGGATGCGTTTATGAATATAACCTTACAGTCCTTCATTAAAAAATGTTGATGTGTTATGTTTGATATAAAAGATATGGGAAAATATATTGGTCGTTATGTGCTTATTGTTCTTGCATTTAGCATATTCTTTTTTAATTTCACAGACTATTCCCATCTTAGTTTTAAAATAGCTGTAATTATATTTCTGATAATTATTGGATCAGTGTCCATAATCCTTTATAATTATGAAAATGTGGATATGCATAAGGTGGCATTTATCATAATACTTCTGTTTGGAATAACAATGCTCTTTTTGACTCCGTTTACTGATGCTTCCGATGAAATTGAGCATTTCATACGTTCGGATATAGTTTCAACAGGCCAGATTTCTACTGATTATGTGCCTATGCCAAATACCACAGAATACGGCTATCAGACAATCAACACAACAATCATCTTTGCAAAGGCCACTGGAATGACCGTATTTGATACTAATGTGGATGATGCTAAAATTGATTATTCTCCAAACTATTTCAATTCAGCCTTTCCCCAGAATCCATTCTACGCATATCTGGCACCTGCAATCGGAATATTTTTAGCAAAATTATTTGATTTGAATGCGATATGGATGCTTTGGCTTGGAAGGCTCTGCAATATAATATTATATGCTGGAATTGTTTCATTTGCAATTAAAAAGGCACCTAAATTCAAATTGCCTTTGCTTATTGTAGCAATTTCACCTACAGTTATTCTTTTGGCAGCTTCCACAAACTGCGACGGGCTTTTTACAGCGCTTGCTCTTCTTGCATTCTCATATTTCCTTTATTTAAGGCAAAACAGCAATATCCGATGGAGTGATTTGGCAATATTTTTCACAAGCATTCTCCTTGCAGGATTTCTGAAATTGCCATATCTTGCATTGAGCCTTTTGGTATTTCTAATTCCAAATGAGAATTTCAAAGACAAAAGGCAGAATATAATATCAAAACTTGCAATTTTACTGTTATTTGTTTTGGGACTGATTTGGAGCGGATATGCAACCTCACAGCTTTTAAACTCATGGAGAGGTCAGCATATGATTGAAAACAATGTGAATGCATCAGCACAAATCAGTTATCTGGTGTCTGATCCGTTCATATTCATTGAAAAGCTCTCCAGATTAATAAGTGAATTGCCTATTGTAATCGACAGGTATTTCTTCTTCCCAGATGCCGGACGTGTACAGTTCTCACAGATGTTCGCATCAATCTATACGCTGTTCATTTTAGGATTTTCTCTTTTCTATCCCTTGGATGAAAAAATCAATCTTAAAAGCAGGGCAAAGGCATTTGCCATAGCATTCATTGTATATGCGGGAGTGATGTTCGCCCAGTATTTAACATGGTCCGGTGTCGGTGCGGCAAACCTTTCAGCAGGTGTTTACGGACGCTATTTTGCACCGCTTTTGATATTCATACCTTTCATTATAGGAAACGTTCATGAAGGATTTGACAAAAACAAATGGAGTCTGATTGCACTGATAATAGCTATGGGAATCACTGCCGGCGTGATGATAATGACATTAATGATTAAATATTAGCTGTATTGTAAATCAAAAATATTATTAAAGGAGATTTATTATGAAAGACATATTTGATGAGTGTGAATTCGCAAATTTGAAGCTTAAAAGCCGAATCGTAAGTACAGGCCTGTGGGAATCAAAAAAGGAAATGGGAAAT
>JAFUBV010000025.1 GCA_017460025.1 Methanobrevibacter sp.
ATACACAGGCTAAAAGAAGAGAAATTAGGGATGAAGCGGAAAAAATTTATAAAGAAGCTTTAAAAAGTGGAGATACTGAAAAAGCTCGTAAATATGCAATGAGATCATCCAAATTATCTCCCGAAATAATAGAATCATCCAAAAAGCTTTTGACATTAATGGGAATACCTTACGTTGAAGCAAAAGGCGAAGGTGAAGCACAAGCCGCATATCTGGTTGAAAAAGGTGATGCCTATGCAGTTGCATCACAGGATTATGATTGTCTCTTGTTTGGAGCTAAAAGAGTTGTAAGAAATTTAGCCATTAATTCAAATCTGGGAAATCTGGAATACTATGAATTAAGATATGTATTGCATGAACTAGACATCACCCGTGAAGAATTAATAGATATGGGAATTCTAATCGGAACAGATTTCTGTGATGGCCTGAAAGGAGTAGGTGCTAAAACCGCACTGAAACTGGCTAAAAAAGGACAGCTCAAGGAAAAAATAGCTGAACTTCAAAAGGAAAGTACACATGATTTGAATGAAGTTCGAGAAATATTTTTAAATCATAATGTGAATACAGATTACAAAATAAAATGGAATAAGCCAGATAAGGAAGGCCTTGTGGAATTTTTATGCTATGAACATGGCTTTTCAGAAAATCGTGTTGCAAAAGCATCAGACAAGCTTAAAAACTTAAGTTCTTCTCAGGGAAGCCTCGATGCATGGTTTTGAAAAAAAAAGTTTAGAAAAAAGATTCTAAACTTAATTATTTTTTGAAATGGCATCTGCTATAGCATCCGCCTGTTTTTGAATTAACTCATCATTAGCTATTTCCAATTGATTGAAAATATCATTATATAATGTGTGACCATCACTGATGAATCTGAATCTGAATGCTGTGGAAGCAGTGGTGACCGTAACTGTACCATATCCCAACAGCTTACCTATTAGTCCAGTATTAAAAGAAACAGAATTAATCATGTTTAATGGACTTTGCATTTGAGTAGTTGAAATTAAACCGCATTTACCGAACACCCTTTTGTTTGTCAAAATCAGTTCTGTATTAACATAACTGATATAACGTATGATAAACCAGATTATACCTATAATCAGCAAAGGATTCAATAATATTGCCTGAATGAAAATAAATGGACCGAAATACCAAAAATTGCTGATTACACTAACAAACCAAACTATAATACCGATAGCAATTAAAATTCCTGGAGCAAAAAGACAGGCAGTGTTTATTTCAGATATCCTAATAATCTCTTCACCCTCAATCATGTTTAATTTATATATTGCAAAAGGATTATTTGGATTATTGATTGAAAATTTCTTATCATCCTGTGAAACGCCGTCCACTGAATATCCGCAGGTACTGCAGAACAATGAACCCTCTTCTAACTCACTTCCACAATTTTTACAATATTTTACCATATTAAAAACCACCTATTAATAATATAATACTAAATTATATCATTAATAATATATTAATTTTTAATATGGCGGGAAGTCTTCACCAAATACCTTTTTTGCATAATCCATTGCAAGTTTAACCTGAGATTCATATTTTTTCATCATTGCATTTTCAAAATCCGTTCTGCTTTCACATTTAGTGATTAATCTCAATAAATCCATATATCTTTCAGTAGCTAATTTTTTATCAAAATTGAACTTTTCCATTATTTCAGGATTTAATTTTTCAATGCATGGAAATTCCAATGTTTTGCACACTGTATCCGTTGAAAAATATGTCATTCTTATAAGAGGAGAAACAGATGAAACCAAAACATGATTTCCAGCAGGAATTAATGGAGGCACACCCGTCTTTTTATAACGTTCCATTGACGTCAATTTATCGTAATTTTTCAGGTTATAGCAGTGAAGTTCTGTGTAAAAATCTGGCTCAAAATAATTAATTAGGTTTAAAATCTTTTGACCCAATTCAGTTTCATAAAATTCCTTTTTGATAGTTGAGATATACTCAGTTTTATCAAAATTATAAAAATAGAACTGTCCGCAGGACAAGTCATCCTGTTTAAGTGCTTTAATAAATTTTATAGAGGTTTCACCTTCATTTCCGTGAACTCCGCCCAAAAATAATTTAGTCGGACCTCTGCCATTATCAATATATTTAAAATAAGACATAAATAAAAAAAAAGAAGGAATTATGTTCCTTCTTGCCAGTTGTTCATATATTCTTTTTGCCTGTCTGTTAATGTGTCGATTTCGATTCCCATTGCATCCAATTTCATGCTTGCTACGGTATAGTCGATTTCGTCAGGTGCTTTGGTTACGCCAACCGGCAAATCGTTTTCGAGGATGTGTTTTGCTGATAGTGCCTGTACGGCGAAACTCATGTCCATGATTTCTGCAGGGTGTCCTTGTCCACGTGCTGCGGATAAGTTTACTAAACGTCCGTCAGCTAAAAGATATATTTTGCGTCCGTCTTTGGTGGTGAACTCTTCAATACTTTCCCTTACCTCTTTTACACCAGTTGATATTGCTTCCAGATCAGGTCTGTTGATTTCTACATTAAAGTGTCCTGAGTTTGCAAGCATACATCCGTCTTTCATGTATTTGAAGTCATCACCGGAGATAATGTCAGCATTACCTGTAACTGTGATAATGAGGTCTGCTTGTTTTACGGCTTCTCTGATGGTCATTACTCTGTATCCGTCCATTCTTGCTTCGAGTGCTCTGATTGGATCTACTTCTGTTACGATTACATCAGCACCAAGACCCGCTGCTCTAAGAGCCAGTCCTCTTCCGCACCAGCCGTATCCACAGACTACGACTGTTTTTCCTGCGATTACCATGTTGGTTGTTCCCATTATTGCGTCAAAACTTGATTGTCCGGTTCCGTAACGGTTGTCGAATAGGTATTTGGTATAAGCATCGTTAACGGCAATTACTGGGAATTTTAGTGCTCCATCTGCGTGCATTGCCTGTAATCTGTGAACACCAGTTGTGGTTTCTTCGCATGCTCCTTTGATGTGGCTTAACAATTCTGTTCTTTCGTTGTGAAGAACCATAATCATGTCTGCTCCGTCATCAATGATTATATCCGGTTTGTGGTCGAGTACCATATTAATGGTTTGATAGTATTCTTCATCGTCCTGTTCTCTCCATCCGTAAACGTTTAAGCCTAAATCAGCTGCTCCAGCAACTGCATCGTCATGAGTGGATAAGGGATTGCATCCGGTCATTGCGACTTCAGCCCCACCAGCCATTAATGTCAAACCTAAATTAATTGTTTTAGGTTCCAAGTGTAAACATGATCCTATAGTAATTCCTTTAAAAGGTTGAGTTTCTTCGTATTCCTTTTTAATGGATTCCAAAACAGGCATGTGTTTTTGAACCCATTCAATTTTCCTAACACCTTCAGGTGCAAGAGACATATCTTTAACCTTACTCATAATATCCTCCAATATTAATTTATTAAATTTATCAGTAGACACATAAATAAATTCATTTTATTATACAATATTTATATTAAATTTAATATACTTTATCCATCAATAATATAAATTATTTTAATATAATTAATTGTTTTAACAGAGAATATATTTGTTGTATAAAATTTTAAATATAATTATTCTCTATTTAAATTTAAATTCAATGAGAATTTATCAAAATATGAAATGTGAGCATACAAGTAAATTTAAATATTTTTGACAAATCCTTAAAAATTCAAAATATTAAACTAGAAAATA
>JAFUBV010000312.1 GCA_017460025.1 Methanobrevibacter sp.
TATTCCAATAACTCATGAAAAGTTACGGGACATGAAAAAATTTAATGCTGTGATGAAAATGATAATAGATGAAAACTACATTGACAAGGACATATTATTTCTAGTAAATTCAGAAATCCGATTGCAAATATTAACAGAACTGAACAATGAGCCGCAAACCGTAAGAGAGATAGTTGACAGGACAAATATGGCATACAGTTCCGTATCAAATAACTTAAGCAAATTGGAGCGCAAAAACCATGTTATAAAGGAGGACAGAATTTATACAATAAATCCGATGACAAAAATATACTTTGATCAGATTATGGAATTCAAGAAAAGCATAGATGTTGTACAAAATTTTAATAGTTTCTGGTACAAACATGATATTAACTATATTAACATTGATTTAATAGAGGATATTACTAAATTATACAAATCTAAACTAATAGAAACCAACCCGATTGACATCTATAAGACACACAATAATATCAAAATACAGCTGGAAAACTCAGCGAATGTGAAAGGAATACTTCCATACATCCATCCGGAATATCCGAAACTGATAGAAGGCATCCTAAAAAACAATGGTAGCATCGAGCTGATAATGGAAAAAAACATATATAAAGGACTTTCCTCACAGATAGATGAAAAAGTAAAAAGACGAAGCAGGAAAAACGGAAGATTAAAAATTCATGCTTTAAAAGAGAATTTGGAGATTTATCTGTTGATTTGTGATAATAAAATGAATTTGGGACTCTTTAAAAATGACGGCAGTTATGATCAAAACAGGATATTAACTTCCAATACCGAAGAGTCAATCAATTGGGCCAATAGTCTGTTTGAAACAATTAAAGAAAAAGTGATTTAAATGGCGGTCAAAAGCAAAAGCGAAACACACGAATTTAAAAATGTCAAATATTTGCTGACCTCCTCCATGCGCACATTAATTCTTGTTGTACTTTATAACAATAGCAAAAGTCTAAATGAAATAAGGGATGAACTGCAAAAGCCATCAGCAACAATATTGCATGGCCTTAAGGAATTGGAAGAAAATAACCTAATCAAAAAGGACAAGAAGGATTATTCATTAACTTCAAACGGATATTTGCTTTCAACAAACATCATAAAACTGATAAACAACTGGTATTCAATTGAAACACACAAGGATTTCTGGAATAACCACGACCTGAGTGGCATTCCAGAAGAATATTTAAACAAGTTATATCTCTTGAAAGATGCCGAATTAGTTTCATCCACAACCAGTGACTTATCCAATGCGTTCAATACATACATACAATTGCTCAAAACTTCAAAAAACGTTAAAATGATTCTGCCGATATACTCTGAAAATCATTTTAAATACATCATAAAGCTATTGAAAACTGACAGCATACAACATTTAACGATTCTAATCAACACTAAAATACTGCAGACAATGAGAAAAAGCAGATATTTGAAAAAGTCAATACTTAGAAACAAAAAAGTAACAGTGATGGATATGCAGGAAAATCCGAAAATATTTCTAACATATTCAGAGGAATTCATGACATTGACACTGTTTTTTAAAGATAAGCACTATGATGATTCCCAGATAATAGTCGACAAAAGCGAAAATGCAATAAGATGGGCAAAAGAAGTATTCCAACATTACGGGAGAGATTCAAATGACAACTAGTAATCAGGCCAAACTAAAAATACTCCTATTTCAAAAGAAAGGAGGAAAAACATCAGCAAGAATAATAGAACAGCTGCTGATTAGGCCTTATAATCCTAATCAGATTGCGAAACTATTGGATATCAGCTACAACACTGCATATTATCATATGCAAATTATGCAAAAATTCAATCTGATTGAAAAAAAGACCGACCAATACGGTTCATTCTATGAAGCAACAGAAGCCTTATTAAATGAAAGCGAATCCTTTTGTAAGTTGAAAGAACTTATATAGACATAATTATAAATGGATTTAACTTGGTGATTGAATGGAAAGTAAAACAACAAAAGAGCATCAAAGCTCATCTTCAAATGATATAACATGCGGAATCATTACATTAAGCGATAGCAGAAGCAAAAAGGAAGATTTGTCTGGAGATTATCTTGAAGAGGAAATAAATAAAAGATACACCTTAAAATCAAGACTCATAATCAAAGATGAAGAAGAACCTTTAAGGAAAGCTATTGAGGAAATGATTGATGAAAATATAGATGTCATCTTGACTAACGGCGGTACTGGCCTCAGTGTGAGAGATATTACTGTTGAAACCGTTGAAAAATTATTTGACAAAAAGATTGACGGTTTTGGAGAAATATTCAGACATGAATCCTATATCGAAATAGGATCAGGTGCTCTTCTTTCACGTGCAACAGCAGGTGTTTATAAAAAATGTTGCATATTTTCCATGCCGGGATCACCTAATGCAGTTAAAACCGCAACAAAAATAATAATTGATGAACTGCCACATATTGTTCATCATGCACAAAAATAAAATTATTGATGGATTCAAATATCCATCATTTCTTTTTTTAAGATTAGAACTCATCGACTTTAATTAAAGGTTCTAAAGTAATTCCTTCTTCTTTGAATGCTTCAATAGCTCCTTCCTGTCTGTCGACAACAACAAAAGCCCTTGTTACATTACCGCCATTGTCCTGAATTGCTTTAATGGCTTTAAGAAGAGATCCTCCGGTGGTTGTTACGTCTTCAAGTACAATGACATTATCGCCGGAGTTAAGTTCACCTTCAATTAATTTGGAAGTACCATATCCCTTTTTTTCTTTACGAATCATCAATAATGGAGTTTTACTTTCAAGAGAAACTGCTGTAGCAATAGGAACCGCACCCAATGCAGGGCCTGCAACCTTATCTATCCCATCTTCAGCAATCAGTTCAGTAATCAGCTTAGCAATAGTGGATAAAATTTCAGGTTCCGTTATTGCCTTTTTCATGTTAATGTAGTAATCGCTCTTTTTTCCTGAAGATAATGTGAAATCCCCTTTAAGGAAAACTTCATTCTCTTTTAATAATTGAATTAAATAATCTTTGGATGGCATTAGATATCATCATCACTTTTAAGCAATACTTTATCTCCTATAGCTTTTATAAGCTCTACAGGAATAACATT
The DNA here is from genome assembly GCA_017460025.1 of Methanobrevibacter sp. Taxonomy (GTDB): domain Archaea; phylum Methanobacteriota; class Methanobacteria; order Methanobacteriales; family Methanobacteriaceae; genus Methanocatella. The sequence continues at coordinate 3,106 of JAFUBV010000312.1, forward strand.
TTCACTGTCACGAATCTGTTCTGAAATTCCGGTTTTTTTAATTACCAGATCAGTAATTTCAAAACAATCCTCATCAAAAATCAATTCAGAAACTTTTCCAATAATTCTTGCATGTTCGTCAAGAACCTCTTTGTTAAATAAATCTTTAGTTCTCATAAAAAATCACCATTTTTAATTAGTATAATATTTGAATTTTAAATTTAAAAAAGTTTAGTTTTTGAAAAATCAGGCTAAAAAATTATCAATCCAATAGGACAGTAACTTTTCAACAGTACTGCCAACACAATTTTTTAAAAGATTGACTGACTGTTCATAGGCAGTTTCCTTTTCAGTGATGCCCCGGTCAACATCATCCATCAGGTTCAGAATAGCTGATGTTACTGCAATATTTTCCTGAATTTTAGAATCATATTTTAGCTGACTAATGAAGTTATGTTTATCTTGATTTAAGCTATCATAAAATTCATTGATATCCAACTTGTATCTGTTTAATAATACCAAAACATGAGATTGTGAACGTGGTGTAATCCAAACTTGTTTTTTGATTGCTACATGTATAGACTCAATGATACTTCTGGCAATTAGTTCACCTAACTTGGAATGTTTTCCCGCATTCGTAATGATATTGTCTGAATCAAGATTTGATGAAATGATTAGCCCGTCAGTGCCAGTTCCTGTTGCAAAAGAATTGGAAAACTGTGATGGAATCTTCAATCTATTCAAAGCAACTGTTTTAGCTTCACATGCAGTCATGAAAGCTTCAACCAATGTTGAATCATCAAGTTTTGAATTAACAAGTAAAATGCTATTGATAGTTCCGGGGTAAAACTCGCCGTTTTGCTCATAATATGATGCATCATCGCCTGCACATACAGCATTTACTCGAACTCCTGCGGTGGTTATGGCAGTCACTTCCAGTTTTTTATATTTTTTTGTGATTATGGAAAGATTTTTCATTCTTGCCAGTGTAACAAGGCCGCTGGATTTGGCAGGATCAAATTTAAGCTGTCCGCATAACCTTTCCAGATAGTCCTTCAAATCATGGTCTTCAAGATAATCAATATTTTCCTGAGACAAATGATGGTTGAATACAAATTTCAAATCATTGCAGATTCCACCATTTAGAACAGAACTGGAAATAGTATTTCGATTATTTGTGAATTTAATAAAAATAGAATCCTTCAAATAAAAAACTTCATCCAATGAGGAAGTCTTAAAAACAAGTCTGTCGTTATACATAAAAAAAGATAAAAAAAGATGTAAATTGAATTTACATCATCGGAGGCATACCGCCCATACCTGGGTCCATAGCCATATCGTCTGCTCCACCAGTGGATGCAATTACGTCATCGATTCTTAAAATCATTTCAGCTGCTTCGGATGCAGATTGGATAGCTTGTTTTTTGACACGTTTTGGTTCAATTACACCAGCTTCTTTCATATCTGCTACTTCACCAGTGAATACATCTAATCCCATGTAAGCGCTGTCTTCTTGAGCAGCTCTTAAATCTACTAAGGAGTCGATGCTGTCTAAACCTGCGTTTTCAGCTAAGGTTTTAGGTACGATTTCTAAAGCTTCTGCAAATGCGTTTACAGCTAATTGTTCTCTACCAGAAATGGATTCTGCGTAATCTTTGAGTTTTTTAGCCATAGCGATTTCAGGAGCACCTCCACCAGCTACAACTTGGTCATCTTCTACAGTAGCTGCTACTACACCGATTGCGTCTTCAATAGCTCTTACGATTTCGTCAACGATGTGTTTGGTACTACCTCTTACGAATAAGGTTACTGCTTTAGCTGAGTTACATTCTTCGACAAAAATCATGTCATCGCCGGAGATTTTTCTTTCTTCAACGATACCGGCTTGACCTAAATCATCAGCAGATAAATCATCTAAGTTGGTTACTACAGTAGCACCAGTAGCTCTGGATAATTTTTCGATGTCAGATTTTTTAACTCTTCTTACAGCTAAAATACCTGCTTTAGCTAAGTAGTGTTGTGCTAAGTCATCAATACCTTTTTGTGCGAATAAAACGTTAGCTCCAGCATCAGCAACTTTTTGAACCATTTCTTTAATCATGTTTTCTTCACGTTCAATGAAAGCTTGCATTTGAGCAGGATCAGTGATTCTGATTTCAGCGTCGGTTTCAGTTTCTTTAACTTCTAAAGGAGAGTTAATGAGAGCGATTTTTGCATCTTTAATTTCAGATGGCATACCAGGATGTACTTTTTCTTTGTCTACGATTACTCCTTCAACTAAGTTGGATTCTTCGACAACAGCACCGTCTTTTTTCTCGATTTTAATATTGTCAATGTCAACAACTTTATCATCAGCAACTTTTTGAACAGCTTCAACGATTAATTTTGCTAATGGTTCACGTGCTGCTTCGGTTCCTTTACCGGTCATTGCAGTCATAGCTACTTTGGTTAAGGTTTCAGTGTCGATGTCATCGATTGCAATTTCGTCCAAGATTTCTTGAGCTTTTTCAGCTGCTTTTCTGTATCCCATTGCAATGATGGTTGGGTGAATGTCAGAATCTAATAAACTTTCTGATTTTTTTAATAATTCACCAGCAATGATAACTGCAGTAGTAGTTCCGTCTCCGACTTCGTCTTCTTGGGTTTTTGCTACTTCTACAAGCATTTTTGCTGCAGGATGTTCAATATCCATTTCTTTTAAGATTGTTACTCCATCGTTGGTTACAACAATGTCTCCGAGACCATCCACTAACATTTTGTCCATTCCTTTTGGACCTAAAGTAGTTCTTACAGTTTCAGCTAAAACTTTACCAGCTAAAATGTTATTTCTTTGTGCGTCTCTACCGATGGATCTGTTAGTTCCTTCAGGTAAAATAAAAATTGGTTGTCCACCTTGTGCCATTTAATCACCTTTTAATTAATTTTTAAATAATTCGATCAGTTTAATAATCAACATGAAAAATAAGATATAGTGTTGAATAAACCTTTCTACATATAACATGAGTTTAAGGTTATATAAATACTTTACTATTTAGTGAATTTTTGTAAGAAAAAGATGGCTGAGATTGAATGTTGGTAAAAGGGGAATGGAAAAAAAATAAAAAAAGGATAATAGATAGAATTTATCTATGTTCTTTTTTCTCAAATCTGAAAGGAGGTGTCCTTTCAATAGTTTCAAATGATTCCTGTTCCTCCTGAAGTTCATTGAAGAATGCATTAATTTCTTCCAATCTTTTAATTTTATCGTTTTTGCGAATCAATTCGTTTTGAAGATTGATATATTCTTCACGGGAAACAGTCTGATTTTTCAAGTATTTGAGCTCATTATCTTTTGCGATAATTTCATTTTGAAGCTGATTTTGCAAATCAACATATTCTGATCTAGGAACGCTTTGCTCTTTAAGATATTTCAATTCACTGTCACGAACGGAAATTTCGCTTTCAAGATAATTCTGAAGGCTTACATATTCTTCACGAGGAATTGAATTTTCTTTTAATGCATTGATTTCCTTATCCATTGCAGCAACTTCATTTTCAAGCAATTCCTTAAGATTAATGTAATCCTGTTTAGGGATGCTTTGTTCTTTTAACTGAGAGATTTGAGCATCCATAGCTGCAATTTCATTTTCAAATTGAGTTTGTAAATTTTCATAGTCCTGTTTTGGGATAGTTTGCTGTTTTAACAAGACCATTTCATTATCAATAGCAGTGATTTCATTATCCTTTTGCTGGAGTTCTCTGTTTTTAAACTCGATTTGCTTTTCGAGTTCCATGATTTCCTGCTGAGCGCCAGCATCATTTTCTAATTTGATAACCTGAATCTTATAATCATCAATGGTTCTTGAAAGACTGTTGATTTGAGCATCCTTTTCAGCAATGCTTCTGTATGATTCATTTAATCTTTCATTAACTTCAGACAACTCATTTTTCTTATAATCTCTTAACTGTTCTGCAAAATAAGTCTTAATTTCATCTAAAGAATTATTAACATAATCAAGTTCATAAATCCTGTCTTCCTGATTTTTGATTAATAAATCTTTTTCATCAAGTTGTCCACGAAGCTGATTTAGTTCCTCTTCAGCTTTAAATTTAATCACAGAAACTTCTTTTTCTTTGTCAACAATGTCTTGCTCAAGCTCTCGAATCCGTGAAGCGGAGTTATCGTTCGCTTTTTCCACCTCAAGTTGTGTTAAATCGAATTTAAGTTTATTGAGCTCTAATAAACAAGATCTGACTAAAGATTGTAAAGCATCTTTTTCAGCATCTATTCCATTTTCCATTTCTATCCCTTAACTTAAAATTTATCTCAATATTGAAATTTGCATATGATTAATTTTTAAATTTAAAAATTATCTTATACCATACACTATAATTATCTAATATTAAATATTGATGTCATACTATTTAAATTAAACCCTTAAATTAACCAAAAATAGAAACTAAAAAGATATAGAAACCAGTAGAAAAATATAGAAAAAAATAGAAAAAATAAAAAAAATAAATGAGTTAAATTAGAGTATTTTCTCATTAATTAACTCTGCATTTAACACTGATGCTCCAGCAGCACCACGAATAGTATTATGTCCAACAAGAACATATTTTAAACTATTATCAAAAGCTTGGTCTTTTCTTAATCTGCCAACGCTAACAGACATACCATTACCCGCATTCCTATCCATTCTTGGCTGAGGTCTGTCCATTTCTTCTTTGATAATTACAGGATTTTCCGGTGCTGAGAATAAATTTAATTCTTGAGGCAATGCTTTGAAATTTGCCATTTTATCTTTCACATCAGCAATGTCAAAGTCATCATCCAACTCAATAAATACTGCCTCAGTATGGCCATCAATAACAGGAACCCTATGACATGAAGCACTTAATTTGAAATTTGCATCAGTGACTTTTTCACCGTCAAAAGAGCCCAATAAGTGTAAAGTTTCAGATTCCATCTTTTCTTCTTCACTGCCGATATATGGAACAAGATTATCAACAATAGCCATTGATGGAACACCATTATAGCCTGCGCCAGATACTGCCTGCATGGTTGAAACCCTGATTGAGTTAATATTGAAATTATCAACAATAGGTTTCAATGTCAAGGTTAAAGCAATAGTTGAACAGTTAGGATTGGTTACAATGAATCCGTCCCAGTTATTTTCTTTCTGTTGGGCATCAATCATATCTAAGTACTCAGGATTGACTTCAGGAATTACTAAAGGAATATTCTTTTTCATCCTGTGAGCACTAGCATTACTTGCAACAACATAATCTTTTGCGAAGTCCTTTTCAACTTTTGCTGCAAATTCAGTTGGAAGAGATGAAAATACGATGTCCACATCATTATCCATATCTTCAGGATTTGTTTCACATACAACAATATCTTTTACCTCTTCAGGCATTGCATCATTAAGATACCATGTAGTTGCATCCTCATATCTTTTGCCTGCAGAACGGCTGGATGCCGCAAGAGCAGTGATTTCAAAATCAGGATGATTAGCTAATAATTGGATGAATCTTTGACCAACCATACCTGTTGCACCAAGTACACCAACATTTACCATAAAAAACACCTATTCTAAACCTAAAACATCATTCATACTGCTAACAACACCTTTTTTAGCAGTAGGAGCATATCTGATAGCTCTGATTACACCAGCAATGAAAACTTCTCTTGTATGTGCCTGGTGTTTAACTTCCAATCTTTCACCATCGCCAACAAACATTACAGTATGATCGCCGACAATATCTCCACCACGAATCGCATGAACACCTATCTCTTCAGGAGTTCTTTTACCGACCAAACCCTGTCTTCCGTAAACTCCAACCTCTTCAGGATTGCGGTTGAGTGACTCTGCAATCACTTCAAAAGCGGTCATTGCAGTTCCGGACGGAGCATCTTTTTTCTGATTGTGGTGAGCTTCAATAATCTCAATATCAAAATCATATAATAAAGGAGCCAATTTCTTTAAAGTGTTGAAAAATACATTTACACCGATAGCCATGTTTGATGAAATGACCGCACCGACATTATTGTCTTCGACATTTTTTATGTTTGACGCCATCTGTTCATCGGTAAAACCTGTGGTACCTACAACAATGTTAACGCCACAGGAAGTGGCTGTTTTTATTGTTTCAACTGCTGCAGGAGCGATTGTGAAATCGACTAAAACGTCAGGTTTTGCAGACTTTAAAGTTTCTTCCAATTTTTCAGATCCGACAATTTCGACACCTAATTCGCCTATGCCTGCCTGAATACCTGCATCTTTTCCAGCTAATGGAGTATTTGGCATTTCAATAGCTGCAACAACTTCCATATCTTCTTGTTCCGTAATTTTTTTGATAATACCGGAGCCCATTCTTCCAGCAGCTCCAGTTACTGCTACTTTAATCATTTATACACCTAGATTAAATTTGAATCTTTTAAAGCTTTTTTAAGTATTTCAACATTTTCTTCTTTCATTGGAGCTAATGGATCTCTGAGCGGTCCGGAAGGAAGACCCATAATATTCATTGCAGTTTTTACAGGAACCGGATTACTTTCAATGAATAATGCTCTGATTAATTCCAACATTTCATAGTGAAGTTCTAAAGCGCGTGAGTAATCATCATTTAAAATACTGTCAACCATTAAAACCATTCTTTTTGCATCAACGTTAGCTGAAGCACTAATTACACCCGTTCCTCCGACAGCCATAATAGGCAATGTCAGGGAATCTTCACCGGATAATATATTGAAGTCATCTTCAAGGCCTTCATGGGTGAGAGCTTTATAGATATCAGAAACTTTGTCAACGCTTCCGCTTGCTTCTTTAACTGCATCAACATTATCTATTTTTGCAAGTTCGACAATGGTTTCAACATCCATATTGATTCCGGTACGTGAAGGCACGTTATAAGCGATAATTGGAATGTCTGCATTTTCAGCTAAAATCCTATAATGATTAATCATACCATGTTGCTGAGGTTTGTTGTAATAAGGAGTGATAACCAAAGCAGCGTCACAATCAACATCAGAGGCATACTTTGTCAAATCCAAAGCTTCGGATGTGGCGTTACTACCTGTACCAGCGATAGTTTCCACTCTGCCGTCAACTTCATCAACTAAAATATCAATTATTCTTCTGTGGTCTTCATGGGATACGGTTGCTGATTCCCCAGTAGTTCCGGCACCAACCAAACCGGATACCCCCTGATCGATTAAATAATTAATATTTGACCTAAAACCTTCTTCATCGATTTCCCTATTTTTATCAAAAGGAGTTACCATTGCAACATAAGTTCCTTCAAAATTCATTCTAAAACCTCATTGAGTAATTCATAAGCTTTTTTAGCATCTTTAACATCCACATAAATAACAATAGCTGTTTGGGATGAAGCTATTTCAATAATATTAATGTTGTTTATCCTTAAAGGTTCTGTAATGGTTGAGATAATTCCAGGAGTCTCATCAGTGAAATCCGGACTGACAATTGTAATCATTGATGCGTCATCACCTAAGGACAATGAACTGAAGACATCATCTTCAACCACTAAAGTATGCAATATAGGATATGCTTTTTGAGAATCTTCTTTTTCAACAAATACTGTCATTGAGTTTTGCCCTGCCAAAATGCCCAAGATATTGATATTATTTTCTGCAAGACATGAAGTTACTTTAGCCAAAAGACCTGCTTTTTTAAGCATACCGTCTCCAACTATGGCTATGATAGAAATAGGATTCTTATGTAAAGATATGTGTTTTGTCATGTCTCCTTCAAAAGGGCCTGTGATACGGGTACCTTTCGCATTTAAATCCCCGTGGGCGAAATTGATAATTTTTGCACTTATTAATGGATCCTTATATTTTAATGCGTGAGGATGTAGAACCTGTGCTCCATGAGTAGCCAAATCCCTCATTTCTTCAACAGTAATCTCATCTAATAACTCTGCACTTTCTATTTTATTAGGGTCTGTTGACATTACACCGTCCACATCAGTGACAATGATTACGTCACTGGCATCCAAACAATGTCCAATTAAAAATGCTGATATGTCACTTCCACCACGTCCGAGTGTAGTGATTTCACCGCTAGGTCCTTTTCCTAAAAATCCGCAGACTACAGGAATGATACCCTGATTTAAAAGATCCTGTATTCCACTGAACTTCTCGTTTGTAGTGGCGAAATCTATTTTTGCTTCCAAAGAATTGGAATCTGTCATGATTGGCCATAGCGGATTATACGGATCAATATACTCTGATTTAACACCTAAAGATTCAACAGTTGCTGAGAATAATCTTGCACTAGTTAATTCACCCATAGCCATGATTTCTGCCTTCTGCTTGTCAGTTAAAGTTTCGCCAATAGCTGAATTGGATAAATCAATTAATTCGTCAGTAGTCTTGTTTACAGCTGAAACTACAACTACTACCTGTTTGCCTTTCATATACTCATTTACTACGGACTGTGCCGCTTTTTTAATTCTGGCTCCATCTCCTACCGATGTACCGCCAAATTTTGCTACTATTAAATCCATTAATATTCACACCTATTTCTAAAGAATATTTTATATTTTTCATTAAAATTTTTGATTATACAAAAATACGATATATATCTTTATTAAAAGACATTAATAAACTTTTAAAATGATATTGCAAAA
>JAFUBV010000313.1 GCA_017460025.1 Methanobrevibacter sp.
CTATTTCAATGGTTAAGAAGAGCTTGCAATAATGAGTGGATATCTTACAAACATATTCGGAGAATGTGAAGCGCTATATGTTTATGATACAAAACAGTTCAAACAGTATTCCGCATATCTGAATAATATGTTTGACCCTGAACTCAAAGATGAAATCAATAAAACACAATTTCCCAAAGATTTAAAAAGAGCCTATGAACTGGGCCGAAGAATATCTGGGGAATAAATCTTTTTTTATTTCTAATCATACTTTGCTTATTGAATTTATCAATGTTAATGTCAATTAAATCAAAAGCAGAGTTCTGGTTTTAATTATCTGATACATATCTCCCATTAACAATCGTGGTTGTTAATATTCGACTTGTTTTCAACACACACATATATATCAAAGTGTAGGGGAAAACAAAATCCGAATATTGAATCGTTAATGTTAATGTTAATATTACTTTTTTTATTATATAATTTATATAAAAAGGATAATAAAATATTAATTATGACATTGCAGAAAAAATTACAAATCAATATTGTCATGAGCAATTACAACCCAAGGAGCAGTAGCTATTCATCAAGCAATGATTATATCTTCTTGGATAATTTAGCCAGCAGTTCTTACTCCAATTATTTCAGAAGTGATTTGAAAAACCTGAAAATCAAAACCACTAATGGTACTGAATGTCAAGTATTATACATTCCAGCTTATGGATCTCAAGGCGCAGCAATACTTGCAAGAGGTCCTGTTGGCCAGATTTCACAAACCACAAAGCTACTCTTGGATGTTCATGATACAGGAACAACATTCTCAAGCACATTATCAACTGGTAATGAAGTTTTAATGTTTGATGCAAACTCTGATACATACTCACAATTTTTCATGAACTACTCAGGTTTAAGCACAAATAATGACTCAACAGATGGAGGCCATTATCTTAGAGCAAGATTCGTTCCAAACCTTGAAGGAACTTCTCCAACCAATCTGTTCACAACATTTGCTTCAGGTCAACCATTAGCCAACAATCGTGTTGTTGTAGCCAGATTCAAATATATTAACGGTAATATTTTTGTTAATGATAATGCAACATATCATGGTTCAACAATTGGAGGCATGATGATGCAGATTGATGGAAGCTTATCACCTAATGACCCTGATGTAAAAGCCACTACCTGCTATTGGGGCGGGGAAAAAGATTATTGCATGTTTACTGGTGCTAAGACTTTAGTATTGGCCAGTTCATTTGATGCCTACAATCAGGGAAGTGATGAAGAGGGAAACTGGAAACAATATCATTTTCATGATCGTGTGGGAACAGGAACATCGAATACATCAGATTATCTTGAAGGATTCAGCCGAAACAATCAAAGCAAAATTTATCAAACTAATTATGCTGAAATTCAAATCTCTCCAACATTTTATGCTACAACTGATTTCGAAGATTTCAACTATGTTGATCTAAAATGGTTGTTAGTATTTCCATCTCCATTGTTTGCAGCTAATGGCATTCCAACAATAACTGTAACCAAAAGAGATAAAACGGGCATTCGTTTATATAAAGGAAGTCATGAATATACTAAGGCCTACAAAGGATCAACGTTAATGTGGAACGCTAATGATAGTGACATGGACGATACTGGCCTTCATATTCCAGATAAAATAATTAATCATAATTGGGATTGGGTGTTTTAAAGTGATTATTGACTATGATGTAAATTCAACAATTGGACATGGCCGTGGATATCCAACAGGCCTTGAACATACTGAGAAAATGGATGTAATAGCTTGCCTTCTTGATGAGGGCGAAAGGACATACGTTAATGATGAACATACGGCTTGGATTTGTTCCAATCAATGTGCAGTAGGCGACATGGTAACTTTACACATGTCATCAACTATGGAACACACAATAGTTAGAAAAGCAAAGGAAGGTGAACTGGCTTTTGGCTATCTTTTAGGTAAAGTTCAGGTTAAAACATCTGGTCTAACTTTAGTTGCTGTGGCAGTGTTAGGTGATGTCTTTAGATTGAAACTTAAACGACCTGTGGCTGAGGACATATTGCCAAATACCAGAATCTACAGTGACAGTGACGGTGAATGCAATCCAGTCGAAGGCCATGACTTAAGGATGTTGTCAATCGTTAATATTCAAGAAAATGAACATACAGATTACATCAGAGTTTATCGTCAGATGTCCGAAGTTGAAATGTATCCGGAATCTCAGAACTGTATTGATCTTGGAGATTGCAATTTCGAACAGGATGAAATAACTCATGTTGTTAATATGATTGTACCATCAGAATCTAACATTATGGCACAGGCTAATTATGTCAAAGATGTAGATGGTGTTACCTACTGTGAGCTTCCGGATGTAGCTATTGTCAATAATGTAAGGTTCGTTTGGGAAGATAACAAATTGTACATGGAATGGGAAGGTTGTGATGATGGCCAAAGTGTACACTTTATATAAAATAAATAATAATTTATATAATAAAATATATAATAAAAAATATAATATTATTAGTGAGGGAATAA
>JAFUBV010000314.1 GCA_017460025.1 Methanobrevibacter sp.
AAAAATTATAATTTTAAAAATTACAATTTCACCACTGAAAATACAAAATCAATTTAACCGCCTATTTTCAAAAAATAAATAATTTTTAGACCAGAAATGATGAAAAAAATAACTTCTCAAATGAGAGCAATATTGATTTAAAGAGGTTAAAATTGATTGAAATAACCCATAACACTTATATATCAGCAAAATAGATGAAAAAATACAAATCAATTGAAAAGGTGAAAAAATGGAACATCATAAAGAAATAATAAAAACATTAGGAAAAACAATAGATGAAAAAATGATTGCTGAAACATTACTCATGAAAAAAAATAATATTACCCATTTGATAAAGATTGGTGAATCAAAAGATCTTGACTGTGATGTGAAAAACGAGATGTTTGACGGAATATACAAAGACAGCCAACAGGAAGTGATTATTGACATTAGGCTAACCGACCACATACTTGATAAAACAGAAATTGCCGAAATAGAACCGTATTGGAAAGCATTGGTTGAAACATACAACAAACCTGTTGCCCCAATTTTTATAATGATTCCAAAATAATTAAAACTATATATCTGGAAAAATAAATTTAGTTATACCTAAAAAAAAGGTGTTGGAATGAATTTAATAGAAAAGATGGAACCTGTAATTTTAATATTAGCAATAATTGTAGGATTACTTTTAAGCAAAATAGATTTTTTAGCAGCAAATACTGGAAATCTGATCAACTTATTCCTATGTTTAATGCTTTATGGCGTGTTTTTGGAAGTTCCTCTTAAAGACTTGAAAAAAAGCTTTAAAAATATTAAATTCACATCCACCAGCCTTATAATCAATTTTATATGGACACCGTTATTCGGTTATTTGCTGGGAGACATATTTTTAAATGGACATATCGATATATTCATCGGATTTTTCATGTTAATATTGACACCTTGCACTGACTGGTATTTGGTATTTACCAAAATGGCTAAAGGAGACCTTAATTTAAGCATATCACTACTTCCAATAAACCTGATCTTGCAGATTATTTTACTCCCGATTTATTTAATAATCTTTTTCTCAAGCAAGAACCCTATAAACTTTATTGACCTTGGATATTCGTTACTGATAGTGATTGTGATACCATTTGCATTAGCGCAACTAACCAAAATTATCCTAAAAACGGACTTGAAAGAAAAAGTAACAGGATTTTTTAGTGAATTTCAAATAGTCTTTTTAGCCTTAGCAGTTTTTGCAATATTTAACAGTAATGGAGAGTTATTGTTTGAAAATCTGGATTCAGTTTTGACAATATTTACTCCATTACTTGCATTTTTTGTAGCAAACACCATAATAGACCTGCTTTTATCTGAAAAAATCAACTTCACATATGAGGAATATGCCAGCCTTACCATGACCACGCTGGCCCGAAATTCGCCGTTGGCACTGGCAATTGCAATAAACTCATTTCCTGGACATGAACTGATAGCCATTGCGCTTGTAATCGGACCTTTAATAGAACTTCCAGTACTCTACATAGTATCAAGATTTGCACTTTTAATTAAAAAATCAGGATTGTTTTTTACGTGCAGAATCAACCAATGAAACTTTTAAACAATGCAAATAACATTGGAATTCTGCAAATTAAAGCCAAAATGATTAGAATGAAAATAGCACCTATTGCAAAGTTCTTATAATACTTTTTTGAAGAAATTGGAGCGAACAGCTTAACGCCTGCAGGAGTTGTTGCATCCAAAACAACATGTGAATACAGTCCCAGGAATAAAGACAATACGATTTGAATATAAGTTATTTCAAATGCCTGCAAAAGCACTACAGAAATGAAAAACAATGGAATGAAAATTGGAAGCAACCTTTTATTAAGGAATAGAAAGCTTACAAGTGCTATCAATATTGCAATTAAGTAGTTATTCGGGAGGATAGTTACATTAATTATTAATTCCCAACCCCATATCAAGATTAAAGAAACAGCACAAGCCAATATTATAATCCCAGGGATAGAATGGGTGAAACTTCTGTGTTCGGAAAAATAAAAGGTCACACCCAAAAATACAATTATCAATCCAATAAAATAAGGCAATTTTAGGATATATAATGATATGAATACCAATAAACCCAAGATTATCATCTTATAAACATTCTCTTTCCTGAATTTATGGTCAAAATCGGGAATATTGGCACCAATAACGACCAAAGCAATTATCAGAGGATTAAAAGAAAACATCAATGCCAATATTAATGCGAACAGAGAATGACCCTTATAAGAAGACATGAAATCACCTTACTTTTTTAAAAAAAAATCCAAACGGATTTCATATCATATTTAACTAAATATAAATATATCTAATTTATCCGAGAGCATTTGAACAGTAATATCAAAATCCAAAATAAGTAAGAAAACTTTTCATCTGCTCCAAAGACTTTTCAAAGCTTCCTTTTCCAATTGAAGCAAAAGGAGATACGACTTCACATGTAACTGCCGGAATTCCCCTTAAATTGCACACATCTTCAACAGCGCCCTTATACTGTGATCCTGCAATATCATACCTAATCATTTCACTTCCGACATTGCGTGAAATGTAGTGAGCTATCAAAACACTTTCTGGAGAAGGATTTTTTGATGAAAACACTGATTCAAATCCAGGATTGCTGTTATATGCTGTTGAGTGAAAATCTCCGACAAAATCAATCTTCAGCTCCTCAATTGCATGAATAATCTGATTGCTTAAGGAATTTGTTATATGTGCCGCCCTATTCAAGTCCAGTGAATTGAATGTCCGCTCATTATTCATTGTGGAATTGGGACTTGCAAAAGGAATGAAATAAATAGTGTTATTAACTTTGCAGTCCATCAACTCATTCATCAATGTCAGATTAGCCAGCTGTGGAGGCAATTCGTTTCCATGGATTCCTGATAAAACAAGAATTTTTTTACCTCCCCTGCCCATTTTGAAAATTGGTATTCCATAAACACAGGAGTACAAAACAAATCTGGAAAAATCAGTCAATTCTATTCTTTCAAAGATATTCTTGTTTTTGGAAACATATCCTCTTGAGAGAAAGGAAACATATGTCATTTCCACATTTTCAAAATTATCCACTACATCGAAATCCATATTTATTAATTAAATCAAAGTCTTATTTAACATTTTTACTTGTTGGGATGAAATTGAAAAAATATATAAAAAAATTAATTAAACTGGTCAATTATGAACGTGAAGCCGAAATAGAACTGATGGTTTCTGAAATAGAAAAAATGTCAGGTCAAAAAAGAGAAGAACTGGGAAGAGCCATCAATAAGGTTAAAGGCAAATATCTGGGAAAGGAATTGGGCTTAAACATTGTGCAATTCGGAAGACCTGAAATCATAGACACCGAAATCAGCGTTGGAGACATGATTCTGGTAAGCACCGGAAATCCACTTAGAAGTGACCTGACAGGCACCGTCACTGAAAAGGGAGCGAGATTCATTAAAGTTGCCTTTGACGGAAGGGTTCCGAAATGGGCCTTGAAAAAAAAGGTAAGGCTTGACCTTTATGCTAATGACATCACTTTCAGAAGAATGGAGGATAATCTGAAGCATTTAAGCTTAAGAGGTAAAAATGCACTGGAATATTCATTGAATAAAAGAGATCCCCAACCTAGCAGAGAGAATGTTTACATTGACTACATTGACCAGCATTTAAACGAATCACAGAAATTAGCTGTTAAGAACTGCCTGACAACACAGAATTTCTTTTTGATTCATGGTCCATTTGGAACGGGAAAGACCAGGACGCTGGTTGAGCTCATATCCCAGGAAGTAAGACAGCACAGAAAAGTCCTCACAACCGCTGAAAGCAATGCTGCAGTGGACAATATTGTTGAAAGACTGGTTTTAAACAAAAAACTAAAGATAACAAGATTAGGTCATCCCCAAAGAGTGTCTAAAGAAAACATTTCCTACACTTTAGCATATAAAGTTGAAAAACACTCCTTTAACGATAAGATAAAACGGATTCATAAAAAAATAGATAAGCTGATAGAAAAAAGAAGCAGCTTTACAAAACCGACACCCCAATACAGGCGTGGATTCAGCGACCATGACATATTGTATCACGCTTCCAAAGGAAAAGGCGGACGTGGAATAAGTGCTGAGAAAATGAAATCCATGGCAAACTGGCTTGATTACAACCTGGAAATCGATGAACTGCATGATGAGATTAAAAGAGTGGAAAACAAAATGATTAAAGACATCATCGAAACAAGCGATGTGATATTATCCACAAATTCATCAGCGGCTCTTGACAGCATTTCAGATACTAAATTTGATGTTGTCATAGTTGATGAGGCTTCACAGGCAACAATTCCAAGCGTTTTGATTCCAATAGCCAAGGCCAGAAGATTCATACTTGCAGGAGACCACAAGCAGCTTCCGCCAACAATAATCAGCGACAGGGCAAATGATTTGCAGGACACATTATTTGAATCCCTGATTGAAAAATATCCCCACAAATCCCACCTGCTGAATGTCCAATACCGTATGAACAGGACATTGATGGAGTTTCCAAACCATGAGTTTTACAACAACAACCTGAAAAGCGATTCAAGCGTTAACGATATCACTTTAAAGGACATATCAGATGTAGAAGACGATGATGCACTATTGTTTATAGACACCTGCGATTTGGAGAAAAATCATGAAAAGCATCTTAAGGATTCAAAGTCAATTGTAAACCATATTGAAGCAAGGATTGCTCTTAAGGTGGCTAATGATTACATTAAATCAGGAATATCACATGAGGATATAGGAATAATCAGTCCCTATGCCGATCAGGTGAAGCTGATATCTGAAAAGACAGATATTGAAGTCAAAACCGTTGATGGTTTTCAGGGACGTGAAAAAGAAATCATAATTATTTCAACTGTTCGAAGCAATGAGCATGGACAAATTGGATTTTTAAAGGATTTAAGAAGGTTAAATGTTGCCATAACCCGTGCTAAAAGAAAGCTGATAATAATAGGCAATAGCGAAACATTGAAATCCAATGCAACCTATGAGCGATTGATTGATTTTGTTGAAGACAAGAACTTGAGGGTAATAATTTAGGTATACCTAAACTTTATATATTATGAAAATATAAATAAAAAGTAGAGAGCGAAATGTGAACTCACTTTAAAACACTTTCAAACTCTACTCTTAATTGGGTGTTTAATTTTTCAAAAGCCCATATAACTTTTCAACCTCAATTATAACCCCCGATTAAGAGTACTCTTCTGTCAATCACTTTTTTTGAAATAACCACATATAATAATTATATACTATTAAAAACAAAATTAAATAGTGAATTCATTTTTATAAATTATTTTGGTGATTAAATGGATAAAGTAGTTTTAGCATTTAGTGGAGGATTAGACACCTCCGTATGTGTTAAATTATTAGAAGAAAAATATGATGTTGAAGTAATAACCGCTTGTGTAGATGTAGGTCAAGGCGAAGAAGAAATGGCTAAAGCAGAAAGCATGGCTGCTAAAATTGGAACTGGAAAACACTACACAATTGATGCTAAAGAAGAATTTGCAAACGAATATATTGCAAGAGGAATTAAAGCAAACGCTGAATACGAAGGATATCCTTTAAGTACTGCACTTGCAAGACCATTAATAGCTCAAAAAATCATTGAAGTAGCTGAAAAAGAAGGAGCTACCGTAATTGCACACGGATGTACCGGAAAAGGAAACGACCAATTCAGATTTGAAGCTGTAATCCTTGCAATGTCTGATTTAGATATCATTGCTCCAATCAGAGAATTAAACTTGACCAGAACTGAAGAGCAAGCTTACGCTGAAGAAAAAGGTATCAAATTAAATTACGATAAAATCTACAGTATTGATGAAAACATCTGGGGAAGATCCATTGAAGGAGGAAACCTGGAAGACCCTGCAAACGAACCTCCTGAAGACATCTACGAATGGACAAAATCCTGGCAAGACGCTAACGATGAACCTCAAAAAGTTACAATCGAATTTGAGGAAGGTATCCCTGTAGCTATTGACGGTGAAATGATGCCGTTAATCGAATTAATCAGAAAAGCAAATCAAATTGCCGGTGACAATGGTATTGGAAGAGTTGACACCATTGAAAACAGAATGATCGGACTCAAAAGTAGAGAAAACTACGAAGTTCCTGGAGCAAAACTCATCATTGCAGCTCACCAGGCATTGGAAGAACTCGTACTTACCACTGACGAATTAAGATTTGCAGAATACATGTCCACATTATATGCTGACTTGGTATACAGAGCACTATGGCAAGAACCTTTAAGAGAAGACTTAGACCAAGCTATCGACAACATGCAGCAAAGAGTTAGCGGTGAAGTTACAATGAAACTCTTTAAAGGCTCAATTCAACCGTTAGTAAGAAAATCACCTTTCAGCTTACACAGTATCGAACAAATCACCTTTGAAGATAAGGAAACCGATCAAAGAGAAGTTGAAGGTATGATTAAATATCACGGATTGCAGGCTGCAAATTATCAAAAATTAAACAGATAGCTTTAAAGCTATCTTAAACTCTTTTTTTATTTCATATTTGGTGAAATATTCATTGAAACGTTTTTTGTATTACCATACTATGAAGTTTCTTTAAACGAAACGAAATTCCAAAAATACTCAGAAAAACACTTAAAAATTCTCTATAAAATCATTTATTGTCCACCATTAATTATGTTATTCATATATTAAGGCGGACTGGAAATTATAATACCAATTATTATAAAATATATAAATATATGAGCAAAATAGAACAACTACAATCAATAATCGATTCATCCGAAAATATTGTATTTTTTGGAGGAGCTGGAGTATCAACCGAAAGCGGAATTCCAGATTTCAGAAGCGCTGACGGCATCTATTCAAAAACACCGGAAGAGCTTGTTTCACACACTTATTATATGGAACATACAAAAGAATTCTTTGAGTTTTACAAGCAAAATCTCATTTTTAAAGATGCTGAACCGAATCCTGCACATTATAAGTTAGCTGAACTTGAAAAGAAAGGCAAACTCAAGGCAGTCATTACTCAAAATATCGACGGACTTCACCAGAAGGCAGGATCTGAAAATGTTTTGGAGCTTCATGGAAGTGTTCACAGAAATTTCTGCCAGGTCTGCAATAAAAGCTATGATTTAGATTATATCCTCAAATCGGAAGACATTCCAAGATGCGAATGTGGTGGAATCATAAAACCAGATGTTGTGCTTTACGAAGAACATCTAAACAATGCGGTTTTAAGTTTTGCAGTTGATTACATCTCAAATGCAGACACACTGATAATTGGAGGAACATCACTTGTTGTTTATCCGGCAGCAGGACTGATCAACTATTTCAATGGAAAAAATCTGGTTTTGATAAATAAAAGTGAAACACCATATGATAATCTAGCAAGTATTGTTATTAATGATGCTATTGGAGAAACATTGTCAAAAATAGATTAGGAAAAAATACTCATCTATTGTAGATTTAAAACCTACAATAGCACCAAATGAGTATTTTTTATATTTTACCCACCTTAGGATTTGTTAACATATCCTATAATTATTAATATAATCTCATAACATATAAATTAATGATGAGATAAGTAATATTCTTAGAAAATTCAACCACCCCTAAAGAAACTTGGTGAGTTTCTGGAATTTCCCAAAAACATTTAAATACTTACCTCATGAAAAGAGGAAAAATATGAATTACAT
>JAFUBV010000315.1 GCA_017460025.1 Methanobrevibacter sp.
GCTAATACTTATGTTACCAGTCAAAAAGGAATTGGTGGATCAATTAGAAACCAATATGAAGATTTTTATGTTGAAGAAATTCCGGAAATGCTTCCAACAGGCGAAGGACCTAACGTCTGGATTTGGATTGAAAAGATTGGAAGAACAACATTGGATGTTGTTTTAGATATTGCTCGCGATTTGCATATTGACAGAAAAAGAATGGGTTTCGCTGGAATGAAGGATAAAAAAGCCCTTACTCGCCAATGGATTTGTATTGCTAACATGGATTCAGAAGAACAATTTAGACAAGTTGAAAACTTGGATATTTATAAAACTGATTTTTTAGAAATTACAAGGGGCCGTAAAAAACTTAGAATGGGTCAGCTTAATGGAAATAAATTCAAAATTCTAATTCGTGACTTGGATGATATTGAAAAGAGTGCTGATGTTGCAAATGAAGTCTTAAAACAATTGGAAGTAACTGGAGTTCCTAATTATTATGGTTGGCAACGTTTCGGTAAGCCTAGAACCAATACTCATTTGGTTGGAGAAGCATTAATTCAAAATGATTTGGCTGAAGCCGTTAGAAGATATATCGGTAATCCTTCTCCTGAAGAAAGTGGTGAAAATCAGCTTGCAAGACAAGCTTATGATGATGGAGATTTAGAAAAATCACTGGAACTGATGGGTAAAGGAATGAGATATGAGAAAATGATGCTTCGTCAGTTAATCAAAGACTCCAAAAAAGGGGAACTTGATGATAAGGCTTATATGAATGCTTTACATGCACTTCCAAAACCATTGCAAAGGATGTTTGTTCACGCATACCAATCTTACTTATTCAATGATGCTGTTAGCCGTAGAGTGGAAATGGGTATCAACAGATACATTGAAGGGGATATCATAATAGATGATGAAGAGCGTATTGTACGTGATAAGACTCCTGAAGAATATCAAAAACTGATTGATAACTTTGAAGTTAATCCTACAGTTCCGTTATATGGTACCAAAGTTCCTTTCGCCGGTGGCGAAGTTGGTGAAATGGAAAAAAGTGTTCTTGAAAGTTATAATCTTGATAAAAGTGATTTTGAAGTTCCAAAGATGCCACGTTTGGGAAGTCATGGTCTTAGAAGAGCCGTGCGTTTTCAGGTATGGGATGCTTCTGCAAAAGCGACTGATGATGGTGTATTGGCAGAATTTTCAATTAATAAAGGATCTTATGCAACAGCTGTTTTGCGTGAAGTAATGAAAAAGGATGTTGTTTAACTTTTAATCTAATTTTTTAAATAGTAGTTATTATATATTATTTCTTAATGATTGAATGTAGAAATATTGCAAAGGGAAAAGGAAAAGGGGAACTGTTGGTCAGTTCAGAGCCAATTAGTTTTCTTGGTGGAGTAAATCCTGAAAATGGTGAAGTAATTGACCCTAACCATGAATTAAAAGGTCAAAGTATTAAAGATAAAGTTTTATTTATTCCTGGCGGTAAAGGATCCACTGTCGGATCTTATGTTATTTTTCAGATGATGAAAAACAATACCGCTCCAAAAGCCATCATATGTCTCAATGCAGAGCCAATCATTGCTACAGGTGCAATCATGTCAGATATTCCTATGGTTGATTCACCTTCCAGCACTCAAGAATTAATCGATGGCGCAATGGTTGAAGTTGATGGGGATAATGGAACTATTACAATATTATAAGTGATATGATGCAGACTCTAATTGAAAATGTAAATATTATTAACCCTAATGATGAATTTAAAGGCGATTTAAATATTCTGATTGAAGGAAAATACATTAAAGAAATTTCTTCAGGAAAAATAAATACTAAAGAAAATGTTAAAGTAATTGAGGGTAATGGAAATTATTTGCTCCCGGGTTTTATTGATTGTCATACCCATATTTTAGCTAAAGGTTTTCACAAGGAAGAGAATATGGCTAATCCGTTGGCTATTCATTTTTATAATGGTGTGCCTCATGGAAAACAGACAATTGATGCTGGAGTTACAACAATTAGGGATTGCGGATCTGCAGATGTCGGTGTTAAACTAGCCCAGCAGAGAGGCCTGTTTACAGCACCTAAAATGGAAATATCTGTCACTCCTCTGGTCATGACGGGAGGTCATTTCGATTTAATGCTTCCTTCAGGTTTTGATATGGAAATAATGTATCCCGGATTTCCAAAAGGAAGATGCGATGGACCAAATGAAGTTTTAAAGAAAACCCGTGAAGTCAAAAGGGCAGGTGCTGATTTTATAAAAGTGATGTGTAGCGGAGGCGTTTTAACCACAAACACATCTCCAAAATTTTCCCAGTTTAATTTGGAAGAGCTCAAAACCATTGTTGATGAAGCAAAACTTAATAATCTGAAGGTTTCTGCACATTGCCATAGTCTGGAAGGTATGAATAAAGCTATTGATGCAGGATTTTCATCAATTGAACATGGAACATTCATTGATAGGGCGACTTCTCAGAAAATGGCTGAAAATGATGTAACTTTAGTTCCAACATTATTGGTTCATCAATTTTTATATGAGCATGGTTTTCCTTCATGGGATAATTATGCTGATGAAAAGTTGGCTAAATTAAAGGAAATCATTAAGGTTCACAAGGAAAATATCCAGAATGCCTACAGTGAGGGAGTTAACATTGTCATGGGTACTGATAGTGGGGTTATACCTCATGGACATAATTTAAAGGAACTAATTAACTTGGTTGATATTGGAATGTCTCCAAAGCAGGCCATATCCTGTGCCACATCAAAGGCCGCCGAATTTTTAGGCAGGTCTGACATAGGTTCAATAACTGAAGGAAAATGTGCAGATATTGTTTTTGTTGAAAAAAATCCTTTGGTTGACATTGAAATATTGGTAAATCCGGACAATATTGTTCGTGTCATTCAGGACGGTAAAATTGTTAAAGGCACTTGCGGTGTCTTATAATCTTTTTTTTAATTTTTTTGTATACCTAAAATTTATAAACTATCAATTTTATATTAACTATTGTTAAGGTTGTGATAATATGGCAAAACTTAAAGATATGGATGTACCTATTGAAGGAATGCATTGTGCTTCATGCGTTTTAAGTGTAAATAAAACATTTGAACGTGAAGAAGGAGTAGAAGCAGTAGATGCAGATTTAGCTTCAAATAAACTACATATTACAGTAAATCCTAAAAAAATGACCTATGATGAAATGGAGTCAATAGTTAAAAATTTGGGATTTGAATTACATTCAGATGAGGTTACTTTAAGAATTGATGGAATGCATTGTGCTTCATGTACAATGAATGTTGAAAACTTTTTAATTCGTTTAGATGGTATTTTTGATGTTAAAGCAGATTTGACTTCCGGAACTGCTTTCGTTCGTTATGATAAAAGTAAAGTCACTATTGACGACATGGAAAAAGTAATTAATAATCTAGGTTTTGAACTTTTAGGAATCGACGGACAAACAGAAATCGACGAAGAAGAATTATACAGACAGGATTTGGCCAATAAAAGAAACCGTATTATTGTTGGTTTTATTTTTTCTGCTATTTTAATGATTTTGATGTATAGTATGTGGGATCCGTTAATGGGTTTTACTCATCAGATACAGCAGGATACTGGAATTGATATTTCATCCATGGGATTGCTTTCACTGATTGTAAGTATTTTACCATTTTTATATGTATCACTTCCAATTTTAAAAGCAGGATTCAACGGATTAATCCATAAAAACTTAAATATGGATGTAATGTATTCAATGGGTGTTATTGTTGCTTATGTTTCAAGTATTTTAGGAACATTTCACATTGTACTTGATCACACATTCATGTTTTATGAAACTGCAGTCATGTTGCCGTCATTTTTAATGGTGGGCAGATATCTGGAGGCTAAGGCTAAAAAGAAAACATCAGATTCAATCCGTGAATTGATTGGTCTTCAGCCAACTGTGGCTACATTGGTTGAAGTGGATGAAAATAATGAGGTTATTTCTCAAAAAGAAGTTCAGATTGCTGAGATTAATATTGAGGATAAGCTTTTAGTTAGGCCCGGAGACAAAATCCCTGTTGACGGTAAAGTAATCGGCGGTGAATCATATGTGGATGAATCCATGATTAATGGTGAACCTATACCTAAAGTTAAAAAAGATGGTGAAGAAGTTTTTGCAGGTACAATAAATCAGGATGGTGTTTTAATTATTTCCGCATTGAAAATAGGTTCTGAAACTGTTTTGTCAAACATTATCCGTTTAGTCGAAAAGGCTCAGTCTTCAAGACCTCCTGTTCAAAAATTCGCAAATACCATTGTTACTTATTTCATCCCGGTTATTTTAACAATAGCTATTGTAGTATTCTGTATTTGGTATTTCATACTTGGAGCAACATTATTGTTCTCTTTAACCTGTCTGATATCTATTCTGGTTGTAGCATGTCCTTGTGCTTTGGGTTTGGCTACTCCAACTGCAGTTACTGTTGGTGTTGGAAGGGCAGCTGAATATGGAATTCTAATTAAAAATGGTGACACTTTAGAAAATGCCGGACAAATTGATGTTGCGGCTTTTGACAAGACGGGTACCATTACTGAAGGTAAACCTGAAGTGGATGATGTTATTGCTTATGATATTGATGAAAACGAGTTGATTGCTATTGCAGCATCTGTTGAGCAAAATTCCAACCATCCTATTGCTAAAGCTATTGTTAGAAAGGCAGAAGGATTGGAACTGCTCAATACTGTGGACTTTGAAAATGTAACCGGTAAGGGAATCAAAGCCGAAATCGATGGAAAGTCTGTTTTGGCAGGAAACAAATCATTAATGGAAAGTAACGCTATTGAAATCAATGAAGATATTTTAAATACATACACTGATTTGGAAAATCAAAGCAAAACGATAATTCTTTTGGCAGTTGATGGTGCTATTAATGGAATTTTAAGTCTTTCCGATAAGGTCAAACCAAATTCTAAAAGAACCATTGAAGAATTGCATAAGATGGGCATTGAAACATACATGTTAACCGGTGATAATGAAAGCACAGCCCTGTCTGTTGCAAAGGATGTGGGCATTGATAACGTCAAGGCAGGAATATTGCCTGAAAACAAGCTGGATATTGTTCAAAATATTCAGGCTAACGGTTCTAAAAAAGTCTTGTTTACTGGAGACGGTATTAACGACGCACCTGCATTAACACAAGCTGATATCGGTGTTGCAATGGGTAACGGAACTGATATTGCAATGGAAAGCGGTGATGTTGTAGTGATGGAAGGTGATTTGGAAAATGTTGTAGCTGCCGTTCAATTCTCTAAAAAAGTTATGAGAAGAATTAAAGAAAATATTTTCTGGGCATTTGCATATAACACAATATTAATTCCTGTTGCTGCAGGGGTTTTATATCCTAGTTTTGGTATAATGTTCCAGCCTGAATTTGCAGGTTTGGCAATGGCATTAAGTTCAGTAACAGTCATTTCACTATCTCTATTACTTAAACGTTATGTGCCACCTATAAAAAGAGTTAAAAATTAATTGATTTAAATATCAATTAATTCTATTTTTTTTAATTTTCATATTGGAAACATCTGCTTTCCTTTTTGGAGTAGCAGTTATTGCAACCCCTACATCTTGATGATCCATTTCCATTTTTCTTCCAATCAGCTAAAAAATCAGCCTGTGCGACAAACGGCTTTGAAAGTGACATGAATTCAACATGGGAAGTATTTAATATGTCATTCATTGTTTTCATGTCTCTTAAATTTCCCGCCAATATGACTGGAATATCCACTTCCTGTGCTAGTTTATCAGCATAATCTAAAAATATATGCTTTTCTGATGCATCATATTTCATTGAAATTGTTCTTCCAGTGATTTGGATACTGTCAGCACCATTTTCAGCTAATAATTTAGCCATTTTCATACTTTCTTCCTGTGTCAGTCCACCTTTTCTGACATCTTCAATGTTTATTCTGCAGCTTACGTGAAATCCGATTGTTTTTTTAATTAACTTAATTATCTCCAAAACAATTCTCATTCTGTTTAAAGTGTTTCCACCATAATCATCTTCTCTCTGATTGAAATAAGGGTTTGTAAATCTTGATAAGTAAAAGTTGTTTCCCATATTGATTTGTATTCCGTCAAATCCTGCAAATGAGAATTTTTTAGCAGCCATAATCACTTCTGCCTGCAATTTTCTTATTCCTTCGATTGTCAAGTCGTTAGGTTCTGCCTTTTGATTATCTCCATCATCATAATAGAAAAATGCCAGCTGTCCTAAAACCGGAACATTATGGTTGTGGCAGATGTCTGTAAGTTGCTTATAGTCTTTAACAAATCCTTTATAGTTCATGTTTGCAGAATATTGAAAAAATCGGTCTTTGTGGTCAAGTGCAAACATTTCAGATAATATTAATCCGACACCGCTTGAAGCCATTTTTTCATATCTGTCAAAAATTGCAGATGTTAAATATCCTCCGTCTTCGGTTTCTCTTTCCCATGCGCCAGTACGGATAATCCTACTTTTAAGCTTTAAATCTCTAAATTGGCATTCA
>JAFUBV010000316.1 GCA_017460025.1 Methanobrevibacter sp.
ATCCATCATATGATGAGATAGTCGAATTGCTTGAAACAAATTCTAGTGAACTGTCTGGATGCTGTTCTGTTGTATGTCAGCTGGATGGAAATAACAGCATAATGACATTCAGAAGAGATGCCCAATACAGTGCAGACATCTACATTGAACAGATTGATTGGCATGGAAAACAAGCAATAAAACAATATAAAACCGAAGGAGGATACTTCTGCCAGGTTATCGTAACAAGTGACGGATGGACAATTGGTTATGGAGGATCTGATGACGGAAAAGACAATGAAATCATAGAAAACATTACAGCAGACATGGTGGTAAACAATAATATCTCAGAAAGCGGACTTCAGGAAATTCAGGATATAAAAACTGCTTACAATAAAGGACACGTTATTATAAAAGCACCTGACGGAAGATATGGTGCTGTGATAAATGACACTCACTTTACAGGAAAATTAGATGAGGGAGATTACCTTTCCATTCCAAATTCATATCAATACTTCAGATCTGGTGACATCCAACTGAACTCATCCGATAAAGTTAAGATTATGCAAAAGCTGGAAATATCAGACGGATTCGGATTGGAAAGAAGAGACATTACAACATATTATTTCCATCAGGTGGACAATGATACATTCAAGGGAAACGTTACCAACTTATTTATATCAAATGATGATGGATCATATTATGGGATGGACACCCGCAATGTTTATGATGATGTCCATTTCAATGGAACAGTCCATAGGGGTTCAACTCTTCCTGTAGCACCGGTATACAGAAGTTTTGGAACTGTTGAATATCCTGATGATAATAATGATATTTTTGGGTTTATTTTAACCGTATTTGGATATATTGCAGTGACTATCCTAATAATAATCATTTTTGTTTTAGGCCTTAGAACATATGTAAAATACAAAAATACGAAAAAAGGAAATGTTCCATATTACAGAAATAATCCAAGAAATACAAAAAATCTGTGGGGTACACAGAATAATAAAAGAAAAAGAAGATAGCTCAATTTGAGCTATTTTAAAACTTTTTACCAAGCTCGTAAGCTTCTTTTAATTTATCGGCCTGTTCTTCTTTTACAATACCTGCAGGACCAGCACTTCCTGCATCAACATGACCAATAACATCATAGCCCATAAATGCAAATGGGGATGCTTTTGTTAATTCAATGTAGTTTTCATATGTTCCTTCAGGCTGATTTTCAGTGAAAATCAATGCTGCTTTACCGCTTAAGCTTTTGTCAGGATTTTGCCCGATTGCATAAAAACGGTCAATAATGAGTTTACCCTGAGCGGTCATCTGACCATAGTAAATTGGTGTTGAAAAGATTACCCCATCAGCTTCTACAAGTTCATTGATGATTTTATTACCGTCATCTTCCCTTACACAGTCAGGATTTTCAGCACAGAACATGCATGCCTTACATGGTGCAATATCCTCTTTTTCAAGGTAATATTTGGTTACTTCAGCGCCGTTTTCTTCTGCGCCTCTAATCATTTCATCCATTAATACGTCACAATTTCCACCTACACGTGGACTGGCTTGAAGTGCTATAATTTTCATTTTTTAATACTCTCCGATTGATTTTGATTAATGTTATGTATTAAAAAGTATTTAAACTTTAATGAGAAA
>JAFUBV010000317.1 GCA_017460025.1 Methanobrevibacter sp.
TACTATTACATCGATGCATAGGGATTGTATTGAAAGTAATACGATTAATGTATTAAATATATTATACGCTGATGATTTATATATGCATTATATGGATGGATCTCAATTTGTTGTTAGGCTTATTGATGGTCAGGGTATGCCATATCCAGAACAGGAGATTAGTTTTAATATAAATGGCGTGTTTTATCATAGAATAACTAATTACGATGGTGAAGCGAGATTAAACATTAGATTGCAACCTGGTACATATATCATATCATCCGCATGGAATTATGCTCACATTTCAAATACCATTACAATCA
Source organism: Methanobrevibacter sp. (assembly GCA_017460025.1). Classification (GTDB taxonomy): domain Archaea; phylum Methanobacteriota; class Methanobacteria; order Methanobacteriales; family Methanobacteriaceae; genus Methanocatella. The sequence continues at coordinate 303 of JAFUBV010000317.1, forward strand.
CTGATTAACTTTTTATGGATGAAATAATAATTATTTTATCAAAAAACTTGATAATCTAGTGTCTTGCAGAAATTATACATATCATGAATTTAAAATCTCAAAGAATTAAAAATTTAAAAATATTTTCACAAAAAATTTCAAATCAACGAAGTTTTTGAAAGAGTTGAAATTAATGGGTGAAATTACCCACCAACTAAACCGCATCAGAACCTCTCTCACCAGTCCTGATTCTTATTACCTCTTCCACATCAGAGACAAATATCTTACCGTCTCCAACTTCGCCTGTTCTTGCGCTGTCAATGATTACATCAATGATTCTGTCCATATCCTCTTCATTGACAATCAATTCCACTCTTGTTTTTGGAAGCAAATCAATACAATGAGTAGATCCCCTGTATGACTCTTTAGTACCTAACTGCCTTCCCCTTCCTTTTACAGAAGAGACGTTCATTCCTTCACATCCAGCTTCCAAAAGAGCATGTTTAACGTTTTCAAACATTTCTTCACGTATTACTGCAATAATTCTTTTCATTTAAACACCCCATCTAAATTCTGTATCCTGATTCCTTATGCAATGCTGAATCAAGACCTGTAATCTCTTCACTGTCTTTTACTCTTAATCCTATAGTGATATCTAATGCTTTAGCTATTATTAAACTTACTGCAAAAGTGTATGCCATAGTTGCCACAACTGCGATGATCTGAATCAGTAGCTGATTTGGATTTCCATAGAAAAGTCCTGCGACACCATTGATTGCCGGAGATGCAAAAAGACCTGTTGCTATCAGTCCCCATACACCTGAAAGCCCGTGAACTCCAAATACATCCAAAGCATCGTCATATCCGAATTTTGCTTTGATATAGTAAACCGCATAATATGATATCAGTGATGCTCCAACACCAATCACTATTGAACCTGAAAGCGGAACAAAACCTGCTGCGGGAGTGATTGCCACAAGACCTGCCACAGCTCCGGTGATTGCACCTAAAACTGTAGGTTTTCCAACATTCATTATATCCAATATCACCCATGCAATCATAGCTGCTGCGGCTGCTGTGTTTGATACAAGGATTGCTGAACCTGCAAGACCGTTAGCTGCAAGGGCGGATCCTCCGTTGAATCCCATCCATCCGAACCATAAAAATCCCGCACCTAAAATTGAATAACCTAAGTTATGTGGAAGCAATGATGTATCTTTCCTTTTTCCAAGGACAAGTGCTAATGCAAGAGCTGAAAAACCTGAGTTGACCTCAACGGCAACTCCCCCTGCAAAGTCAATTGCACCCATATTCATTAGCCATCCGCCACCCCATATCCAGTGACAGACCGGAATATAGACCAGACTCACCCATAGAATGGTGAAAATTACCCAAGCCTTTGTTTTCATCCTTCCGACGATTGAACCGGATACAATAGCTGCGGTCAGACCGGCAAAGGTAAGCTCAAAAGCAGCAAATACGAATGTAGGTATTGTGCCTGTCAGGGAGTCAACGCCGATTCCTTCCATCAGCAGGCTTTCAGGTATTCCTATAAAACCTAAAAGGCTTGAAGCAGAAAACGATAGCTGATACCCATATAGAATCCAGATTAAACTAGCTATAGCAAATGCTATCAGCGATAGAAACATTGAGTTTAAAACATTTTTCTTTTTTGATAATCCTCCATAAAAAAATGCTATTCCAGGAATAGTCATTAATAAAACCATAATTGTTGAAACCAGCATCCATGCTGTATTTCCTGTACTTAAAACCATAATAATCACAAAATAAATAAAAGTATTGTTGGAAGGAAAATGCCTTCCGATTATATATTGATGAATAAAGTATATAAATGTTAAGATTTTGAAAATGAAAAAAAGAAAATAAAAGGTTTATTTATACTTCAGAGTATAATAAACCGGTTGCCCTACCGACAAAGAATACAAGATATACAGCCACAATACCTAAAATTATTCCGCCAACAATTGTATTCCATTGGAATAGTGCTGCTGCAATGAAGATTAAGATAGCAGCGATAATTGCAACGATAATGATGAATAATAATAATTTTACGATACCGACTCTTGAAATATCTGCAATTGCTTGTCCGAAAGCTAAAGCATCCATTAAATCTTCTGTTTTAGCTAATCTGCATTGTGCCATGAATTGTGCTAAAGCAAAGATTACATACAAAATAAATGCGATAACAGAAATAACCCAATGCTTGAAGAAAATTGATAAGATTAAAACTATAACATATGGTATGATATAGTAAACAATACTAACAATCAGCAGTTTGAATCCGTTGAAGAATTGTCTGATGATATCTATGCTTGGGCTTTCATCTGACCTTGCAATACCGTATTTTACAATATCAAGCTCATAACCTGAAATTACAAAGGCTACGAATGCTGAAATAATAACGCCTAAAAATGCTGATCCTAAAAGAGCAACTGCATTTTCTGTAGTCACGCCAGTGATAATACCTACTAAAGTACCTCCAAAGGCAATAGCTGCAATAATACCTAAAATAGCATAAATAACTAATGATTTGATATTATGTAAAGGATAAGTAAATGAATCCTTTAATATTTCAACAATGTCCATGTTTTGTTCCTCCTGTTAATTAATTATAATGAAAAACTCGCAATAGAGTTATAAAGTAATATCTTTTTTATAATATTTAAAATTAATATGGCAAAATACTATAAAATATATATTTTCTAATTTTTCATACCATTAATCAAATATCAAATTATATATAATTTAAAAAATAAATTTAAAGGCATAGAATTAAATTTCTAAATTTTTCAAAAGGGATTAAAATGAAATCTGTTGCAATTAATGGATATGGAACAATAGGAAAAAGAGTTGCTGATGCTGTTGCAGCTCAAGATGACATGAAAGTAATAGGTGTAAGTAAAACAAGACCAAATTACGAAGCAAGAACTGCTGTTGAAGAAAAAGACTATCCTTTATACATCGGAATTCCTGAAAGAGAACAATTGTTTAAAGATGCAGGAATAGAAATTGCAGGTACTGTTGAAGACATGATTCAAGAGGCTGATGTTGTTGTTGACTGTACTCCTGGAAGTATCGGTCCGCAAAACCTTGAAATGTATAAAAAAGCAGGCGTCAAAGCAATCTATCAGGGTGGAGAAGACCACGAATTAACAGGTCTTTCATTCAATGCAATCTCCAACTATGATGATTCATATGGTGCAGACTACACAAGAGTAGTTTCCTGTAACACAACAGGACTTACCCGTACATTATCTACAATTGACCCAATTGCAGATATCAAAAAGGTAAGAGCAGTAATGGTGAGAAGAGGATCAGACCCTTCCGAAGTCAAGAAAGGTCCAATCAATGCTATTGTACCTAACCCTCCAAAAGTACCATCCCACCACGGTCCTGACGTAAAAACAGTAATGAAAGGCATTGACGTTACCACAATGGCATTGCTCGTGCCTACCACATTAATGCACCAACACAACATCATGGTTGAAATCAACAACGATGTGGAAACCGAAGAGATTGTTGAAGCTTTAGAAAAACGTTCAAGAGTTGTTGTTGTTGATGCGGCAGAAGGCCTTGGTTCAACTGCAGAATTAATGGGATATGCTAAGGAATTAGGTAGAAACAGAAATGATTTATACGAAATTCCTGTATGGAGAGAATCAATTAATGTCGTTGGAAACGAATTGTTCTACATGCAGGCTGTACACCAGGAATCTGATGTGATACCTGAAAACATTGATGCGATTCGTGCACTTCTCGAAATGGAAAGTGACAACGAAAAATCTATTGCTAAAACCAACAAAGCTATGGGAATTTTATAATTCCCCAATTTTACCCTTTTTTACAATTATTTAAAAAAATATGTATCTTATTTTTAATATTTGATTAATCACCAAAAAATTTTTTTTAATGATGTTTTTTCACAACAATTCTTCTAAATGACTAAAACAAGACTTAAATAACCCATATCTTACGAAAAATCAAAACCTGATTTAAAA
>JAFUBV010000318.1 GCA_017460025.1 Methanobrevibacter sp.
AACAACAGACAGCAACGGAGAAACATCCATTGCAATAAACTTAAACAGCGGAAAATACACAGCAACAATAACATTCAACAACACAGAATACAACACAAAAAGCAAAAACATAAACATAACAATCAAAAACACAGTATACGGAGACAATATAATAAAAATAATTAGAAACGACACACAATACTACGCAATATTTACAGACAACCAAGGAAACCCACTAACAAACACAGATGTATCATTCAACATAAACGGAGTATTCTACACAAGAACAACAAACGAAAACGGAATCGCAAAACTAAACCTCAACCTAGACCAAGGAAAATACATCCTAACAGCAATAAACCCACAAACAGGTGAAAAATACGCAAACAACATAACAGTAATTCCATCAATAATAGAAAACAATGATCTAACCAAATACCATAGAAATGATTCACATTATGTTGTTAAAATACTCAATAAAGATGGAACAGTAGCAGGAGCAGGAGAAAAAGTAACATTCAACATAAACGGAGTATTCTACGAAAGAACAACAAACAAAACAGGCCATGCACAACTCAACATCAATCTTCAACCAGGAGACTACATAATAACAGTAGAACACGACGGATGCTACGTATCCAACAACATCAAAGTGCTGCCAGTGCTAAAAGCATACAATCTGGTTAAAAAATACGGAAACTCAAGACCATTTAGCGCCACACTTGTAGATGGAATGGGCAATCCTCTTGAAGGAAAAACCTTAACATTCAACATAAACGGAGTATTCTACAACAGAACAACAAACGAAAACGGAATCGCAAACCTAAACATCAATTTACAAGCAGGAAAATACATAATAACAACAACATACAACGAAGCAATAATAAGCAATGTAGTAACCATAATCTAAAAAAAAGTTTCCCATCACCATTCATTAAAAAAATAGGTTAGAAGAAATAAAAAAAACTGAAAAAAATAATATCTTCCACCCATATTTCATAGCATTTACTTTAAATAACCATCAATAATTTAATATTTTCATATCAAAACTATAAAAAATATTTAATGAATAATTAAAATAATAAAAGTTGAAAGTTAAAAAATAAAATAAAAACAAGTTATTCTACATGAAACTTGCAACCAAACTGAAAATAATAATCATTGCCATGATTACAGAAATTGAATTGACAAGCGGTTTGTACTGATGTTCTGGAAGTTTATAGCTAAGCAGGATTTCGAGCATTTTACCTCCATCCAACGGTTTCATAGGAAGCAAATTGAATGTGCCTATTCCTAAATTAAGAATAAACATCCACTGGAACAATTCCAACAAATTAAAGTAAATCCATGGAAGAGGACCGAAAGCATCATTTTTTAATTCATAATGTTTTCCTGCCTGAATACCAAAATATCCTACAGATTCATTATTGGGATTTTTATCCAGCGTTATCGAATACGAACCCTCGTTAGTGCCGATAGTCACATTATCCCCAGGTTTGAATGATCCGACAACATCCAAATAACTGTCTGAATTGTCAACAGTATGATTGTCAATTGATTCAATTATCATGCCTTCCTTTAAATATTCGCTTGCCGGAGAATCACTTACAACACGATTGATTTCAATTCCGTTTTCCTGAAAATTAGCTGGAATTGCATATGATGATATCACTAAAAAAATCACCAATGCTATGGCCGCCAGTGACATGTTTGCAATGGATCCTGCAGCATATACTCTAAGCTGAGATAATTTTTTAGAAGCCATTAACTCTGCTTCATCAGGTTCGACAAAAGCGCCGGGAATAATTAAAAATAACAGTAAACCGATAGATTTTATGCTTATTTTTTCAGCTGTAGCTAAAATTCCGTGTGAAAATTCATGGACTATAAGAACTGTTGCAAGTCCAATCAATCCATATCCCAAAGGAACATAAATCGATGAGCCAGGCATTTCAACACCAGGAATAACAAGAGACACCGAAGGAGTCGTTGTAATCGTCTCAAGTGATGACACCAGAATCCATGCCATAAATATCATTGCACCAAATGATACGAAAATACCTATAGTCATGAAATATTTCCAAAATCGTGGAGATATATTGGCAATACGGGCAATTAATCCCCTAAGTCTTTCCGTTCTCCACATTATCACTGGAAACTCTATTGAAAATCCATGAGTGGATAATCTATTATTAAATATTAAAGCCACTGTCCAGATGACAAAGAAAGCTATCAAATAATAATAAATCCCATTCATTAAAACACCACATCATCTACCAAAGTAATGAATCGAAAAAGACAACATCAACTATATCGCCCTTCTGATATCCTTCATCATTTTCATCTATAATGATATAGCTGTTAGCCTCAACCATTGAACGAATAATGCCTGAACCCCTATTCAGTATATGTCTTGCATAGTCATCATCAGAAAATGCACGGATGAAATCTGTTCTTCCGAGCTGGGAAGAAATTTTCAATTTAGCTTCTCTTCTAACAACATGCCAATCCAAATCTCTTCCCTGCATTTTAAATAAAAATTTACGAGCAAAAATATCGAATTGAGACATTGCTGCAACAGGTTGGCCTGAAAAAGTGAATATCATTTTATCATTAATTATGCCGGCACCAATTGGTTTTCCTGGCCTGATTGCGACACCATGGAATAAAATTTCACCCAAATCATCTACAACATCCAATACCACATCACCTTTACTGATAGCTGTTCCGCCAGTAGTCATGATAACATCATACTCTTCACTGGCTTTCAACACTTCAGCTCTTACTTCTTCAAAAGTATCTCCAGCATGAGTAATACTGACAGTAGCTCCAGCATCCTCAATCATAGCTTTAATAGTGTATTGGTTAGAGTTAATGATTTTAGCTTTGTCTATTTCTTCTTTTGTAGGTTCAACTAATTCATTACCCGTGATTATTAACTTAATCCTAGGTTTTTTATAAACTTCAACATTTGCATATCCTGCTGAAGCTATTAAACCCATCTCCTGATATCTGATAAAAGTATTTTTAGATAAAATTTGATTTCCTTTTTCAATATCTTCAGCTTTTGGAGAAACATTTTCTCCAGGAGTAACTTGAGAATAAATAGTTAACTCATCACCATCTGTTGTAGTATACTCCTTCATTAAAACAGCATCAGCTCCTTCAGGAACAGGTGCGCCGGTAGCAATGACAATTGCTTCTCCCTCATTAATTGTCTTATCGCAAAAATCACCGGCACCTATTGCATCAACTATTTTCAATGTTTTAGGATTGGATTGTGATGCACCGAATGTATTTTCTCCCTTAAGTGCAAAACCATCCATTGCAGATTTATCAAATGGTGGTGAGTTATGATATGCTATAATATCCTCAGCCAACACTCTTTTATGTGCTTCAACTAATGGAATAATCTCCGTATCCATAACTTTTTGATTTTCATCAATAAGTTTTAAAGCATTTTTTAAAGAGTCTAATTTTGATAAAAACATGTAAACACCAGTCAACTTAATTTATGCCATATATTTTTCAATAACACCATAATATGAATCTTTCAATTCATCAATAGCAAATTCATTCTCATTAATTTTTAAGACGTTGCCTTTAACTTCCCCTATAACAGCTACAGGAACATCTATTTTTGATAAAATATCATCAGTCGCATCAGCCTTAACGGTCATTAAATATCTGCCATGACTTTCAGAGTAAAGCAATTGGTTTTCATCCAATTCATCGGATGCTAATTCAACTTCACAACCAATATCAGAAGACATTACCATTTCAGAAAGTGCAATAGCTAAACCTCCGGCAGATACATCGTGAATTGCAGTGATATTTTTATCTGAATCTTCATCCAATAAGTTTAATATAGTTTTTGCATTAGCAACTTCATCATCAATTCTGATTCTTGGAGCTACACCTTTTTCTATATTGTGGATAGTTCTATGATATTCGGAACCTGTTAACTCATCAAATGTTTCCCCAATCAGAAGAATTTTATCCCCTTCATTTTTAAAGTCCATGGTTCTGATATTTTCAATATTTTCCACTCCAATAACACCTACTGCAGGAGTCGGATTGATTTTAATACCTTCAGTCTCATTGTAGAAACTTACATTACCACTGATAACAGGTGCTTCAAATTTTTCAGCCACTAAGCTCATACCTTCAATAGCCCTTTTAAATTGCCATAATATGTCAGGTTTTTCAGGATTTCCGAAGTTAAGACAATCCACTACCGCATATGGAGTTGCACCCATTGAAACTACATTACGAATAGCTTCTGCAACACAACCTGCAGCTCCATCAAATGGAGATAATTTAGTGTGAATTGTGTTTGAATCTGTTGTAAGAGCAATAGCTGTTTCATCATCAATTCTTAAAACTGCAGCATCATCACCCGGTTTTACAACTGTTCTGACTTGAACTTCATGGTCATACTGTTTGTAAACCCAACTTTTTGAAGCCATATTAGGTGAAGACAACAATCCAAGTAAGGATTCCTTAACTGGAGGATGCTCTACAACAACAGGTTCCAAATCTTCAGGAATTTCTTCCAAAGGTCTGTTTAAGGATGGCGGATCTGCAAGTAAAATTGTAGGCAAGTTAGCAATCTCATCACCTTCATCAGAAATAATCATATTGTTGCCTTGCCTTACCTCACCGATTACTGCTGAGACAATTTCATGTTTATCACAGATTTCAGTTGCCTTTTCAACGTCTTTAGGATTTAATACGAATACCATCCTTTCCTGTGATTCGGACAACATTATTTCATATGGAGTCATTCCTGTTTCCCTTAATGGAATTGAACGCAAGTCAACAAATGCCGCATTGTCAGACTCATCTACAAGTTCTGAAATACAGCAGGTAAGGCCTCCGCCACCTAAATCCTTAACACCACTGACATCAATTTCTTCCAATATTTCTAGTGATGCTTCCAATACTCTTTTTTTAGTGAATGGATCTGCTACCTGTACAGCAGGTCTGTCTTCAGTTTCAGAATCGGATGTCAACTCTTCGGATGCGAAAGTTACTCCATGAATTCCGTCACGGCCTGTAGTTCCGCCCATTAAAAAGAATACATCTCCGACATAAGGTGCCTGACCACGTACGATTTTATCCTTTTCAACAAGCCCTACACACATTACATTGACTAAAGGATTTGTTCTGAAGGATTCATCGAATTCTATTTCACCGGCAACTGTTGGAACTCCGACACGGTTACCGTAATCGGAAATTCCTTTTACAACATGTTCAAATAAATATCTTGATTTTTCATCTTCCAGCGGACCGAATCTTAAGGAATCAAGAAGAGCTATAGGCATTGCACCCATTGAAATAATATCTCTTAGGATTCCACCGATACCAGTTCCAGCACCACCATAAGGTTCAATAGCTGACGGGTGATTGTGAGATTCCATACCTACTGCAAGAGCATATTTATCAGTTACAGAAACTAATCCTGCATCGTCTCCCGGACCTAAGATAATATTTTCTCCTTCAGTTGGGAAAGTACCTAAAATTGGTCTACTACTTTTGTATGAACAGTGCTCAGAGAACATTACATCCAACATTCCTTCTTCCAGTTCATTCATTTTCCTACCAAGAATACCTTCAATATATTCTACTTCAGAATCTGTTAAAGTCATTTTAAACACCTTAGATATTTTTTATGGATATGATTACTTTTTCGCCTTCTATATCCCATTCTTTTTCATAATCACTATCTTTATCGCAAACTTCACTATCTGTAATAGTTAAACTTCTAGCCCTGACTTCATGAGAAATGAATTCTGATTGAGGAGTAATTAAATCTTTGAATTCAGGAGTTGTTTCAACACATACGTCAATATTTGCTTCCACATCTAAATCCAAATCTTTTCTCATGTCCTGAACTCTTCTTATAAGTTCACGAGCCATTGCTTCCTGTTTGATTTCAGGAGTGATGTTTGTATTCACAAATACATTTCCTCCATCAAATTCTGATGAAACGAAATCATCAGGAAGTTCTGAATCAAAGAGTACATCATCGCCAGATAATTCATGACCTTCTATTGTTATGCTTCCATTAGCTTCAAGGTCTGCTTTGATTTGATTACCGTCACCCTGTTTTAATGCTGCCATTACCTTGCCCATGTCTCCTTTAAGCCTTGGACCTAAAGTCTTGAGGTTTGGTTTTGCATTGAATGATAATTTTTCAAATTCGCTGGCGCATAAAACATCCTTAGTATTGGACTGGTCTTTAATGATATCTGTCAGCTCTTCAATAGCTTTTAAAACATCTTCATCCTGAGATACTACAGTGATATCTGATACAGGCCATCTGAGTTTATATTGAGCAATGTCACGTGCCCTGATTGATGCATCAATTACTTCACGAACAACATCCATTTTTGCTTCAAGCTCCGCATCAATCGCATCTTCATCATAAGTCCAATCATTCATATGAATACTTTCAGGAGCATCCGGATTTACGCCTTTTACAAGATTATCATAGATTTCTTCTGATACATGAGGAGCAATAGGACATAATACGTATATTAATTTGGTAAGTGCTGTGTATAAACTGTAATATGCACCTAATTTATCCGGATCGTCGCTTTCAACCCATGTTCTTCCACGGATGAGTCTTACATACCAGCGACTTAAATCCTCCAATATGAAATTATTAATTTTTCTAGTAGCTTTATGGAAGAATAATTTATCTAAATCTTCACCAACTTCTTTCACTAAAGTATTGGCTTTGGAAATAATCCATTTATCTTCAGATCTTAAAATAATATCGTCTTCAGTTATTTCTGTTGGATTGAAGTTATCCAAAGACATATAGGTTGTTGAAAATACATAAACATTCCATAAAATGTTAAACATCTTGTTAATGTTTAGGAGTTCATCCCATACGAATTTCAAGTCATCCCATGGTTTTGAGGCCCATAATAAGTAGAATCTTAAAACATCTGCTCCGTATTTCTCAATCACTTCTTCAGGAGACACTACATTACCTAAAGATTTGGACATTTTGTTTCCGTTTTCATCTAAAACAAAACCGTGCATTAATACCTTTTGATATGGACTTCTACCCATTGAAATTACTCCTGTTCCAAGTTGTGAATAGAACCATCCTCTTGTTTGGTCATGGCCTTCTGTAATGAAGTCATATGGATACCAGTCTTCGAATTTTTCCTTTTCTTCAGGATAGTATAGTGAAGCCCATCCTGCTACACCGGAATCTATCCATACGTCCAACACGTCAGGAATTCTTTTGATTGCTTTTCCGCAGGAATCACATTTTACTTCAACTTCATCAACGTATGGTCTGTGTATAAGTTCAGCATCATCCACATTAATTTCATTTAATGCTTCAGATTTAAGCTCATCAAGAGAACCGATTACTTTTAGCTCGCCACAGTCAGGACATTCCCATATAGGAATAGGGATACCCCAGTATCTTTGTCTTGAAATTGTCCAGTCACGTGCATTATCTACCCAGTCATGGAATCTGCCTTCTCCAGCCCATTTAGGTACCCATTCGACTTTTGCAATTTCATCCAACATTTTCTGTTTAATCTCAGTGACTTTTAAGAACCATTGTTTAGTAGCACGATATATGATTGGGGTTTTACATCTCCAGCATACTCCATATCTGTGTTCAATGGTTTCTGCTCTGAACATTAAATTTTTAGCCTGCAGATCTTCGATGATTTGTTGATTTTCATCTTTTGTGAATTTTCCATCGTATTTTCCTGCATCTTCAGTGAAGCATCCGTCTTCACCTACAGGACAGAATATTGGAAGTCCATTTGCCTGACCTACTTCAAAGTCGTCAGGACCATGTCCAGGTGCGGTATGTACAAGACCTGTACCTTCACCAAGTTCCACATGGTCTCCAGGCAATATTGTGTGTACTTTTTCAATTTCTGAGTCAAATTCCATTTGTTTTGGAATTTCATCAGCTAAAATATAATCGTAAGCCATTCCAATTAAGTCTTCACCTTTTACGGTTTTAATGACTTCATACATTACTTCTTTTTCTTCTATAATCTTATCTTCTTCGCCTTCATTTTCAGCAGGGATTTTAGTTTTGTGGATTTTGACCTGTTTTCCCAAAACTGTTTCCATCAAGTTTTCAGCCAAGATATAAGTTTCACCATCTTTTGAAACGTAAACATAATCAAATTCTGGATTTGCACAAATTGCAAGGTTTGCCGGTAATGTCCATGGCGTGGTTGTCCAGACCAGGAAATATGTATTTTCTTCACCGGTTACCGGGAATTTAATGAATATTGAAGGGTCAACTTTCTCTTCATATTCGATTTCTGCTGCTGCAAGAGCGGTTCCACAGTGAGGACACCAGCTGATTACCCTTTGGTCATTTACAAGAAGGTTTTGTTCATTTGCCCTTTTAAGTGTCCACCATGAAGATTCCATATATTTCGGATCCAAGGTCATATATGGATCATCCCAATCCATCCAAACACCCAACTGGTCGAACTGCTCTTCCATTGCAACCTTATTTTCCATTGCAAATTCTCTACATTTGTCTACAAAAGTAGCGATTCCAATTGTTTCTTCAATTTCCTGTTTGGATTGAATATCCATTAAGTGCTCTACCTTATTTTCAATTGGAAGTCCGTGCATATCCCATCCAGCTTGGCGTCTTAAGCTAAATCCGTTCATGGATTTGAAACGTAAGAATGTATCTTTAATTGTCTTGTTCCAAGCTGTACCTAAATGTATTCTTCCACTACAATATGGTGGACCATCTAGAAATGAGTATCTAGGACCACTTGCTCTAAGTTCATTAACTTTTTTAAAAGTTTCGAATTCATTCCAGAATTTTTGAACTTTCTTTTCTATTTTATCATGATCGTATGATTTTTCTGCCTCTTTTATTGGCATTGTAACTCCTCAAAAATTAATAATTTATAATACTTATATTTTTGTTTTAAATATTAAATAAAGTTTATTGAATCTTTTAAAATTTTAAAAATTAAAAAGAAATAAAATAAAATAAGAAAAAATAGAGATATTTCCTCAAAAGAGGAAAGTAAATTTAGTTTTTAATATACTTTTTTAAATCTTCGGCTTTATCGGTTTCTTCCCATGGAAGGCCTTCAATACCAAAGTGACCGTATTTAGCAGTTTGTTTAAATGTAACGTCTCTTAAACCTAATGTTTCAATGATTCCATCAGGAGTTAATTTGAAGTTTTCACGTACAATTTTTTCAAAGTCAACATCTGCACCGGTTCCAAAAGTATCTACCATAACTGAAGTTGGTTCTGCAACTCCAATTGCGTAAGATAATTGAATTTCACATTTTTCTGCAAGTCCGCTTGCTACGATGTTTTTAGCGATGTATCTTGCCATGTAACATGCACTTCTATCTACTTTGGTACCGTCTTTACCTGAAAATGCTCCTCCACCGTGACGAGCATATCCACCATATGTATCAACAATGATTTTACGGCCAGTTAAACCGGCATCCCCATGAGGACCGCCAATTTCAAATTTACCTGTTGGATTGATGTGTTCTATAGTGTCTTCGCTCATCAATTCCTGAGGGATAACAGCTTTAAAGAGTTTTTCACGGATATCTTCTTTTAACTGTTCCTGATTTTCAGACATTGACTCATCATGCTGGGTTGACAATACCACAGCATCAAGTGAAACGACATTGCCTTCAGCATCATAATTTACAGAGACTTGTGCTTTACCGTCAGGTCTTAAATATGGGATTTCTCCGCTTTCTCTGAGTTCAGTTAATTTATTAGTTAATTTACGGGCAAGATCAATTGGGAAAGGCATTAATGATTCAGTTTCATTAGTTGCAAAACCGAACATCATTCCCTGATCTCCAGCTCCGGTTTCTTCTTCTCCACGGTCTACCCCTTGATTAATATCCGCAGATTGCTCATGAAGCCTATTTTCAATTTCACAAGTGTGACCATCAAATTTTAAAGCAGGATTATCATAACCGATTTCAATAATTGTATCCCTTATGATTTTTTCAATTTCATCCTTTGATATATGAGCTGATGAGGTTATTTCACCAAATACCATACAAAAATCAGTAGTTACACAAGTTTCACATGCAATATGTGAATTCTTATCCTGTGCCATATATGCATCCAATATAGCATCAGAAATAATATCTGCAACCTTATCAGGGTGTCCCTGAGTTACTGACTCTGATGTAAATGTTCTACCTATTTTATTCATTATCTATCACCAACATTTTTTAAATACTCATTTAATCTAGTGTTGTATTAACATTATCAAACAGTCACTATTAGTTATATCTTAAATGTTATATATAAATTATTAAAAATAATTATAATTCATTTAATATTTCTGATTTATGTTTAATAAATTTTTTGGTAAATTTTCCATAATCCAATAATTTAATAAGAAAACTAACAAAATATTAACTATGAAAATCATATATTGGAGTGACTTTAACTGTCCTTATTCTTATATTGGAAATACCAGACTCAAAAAGGCAATAGATGAACTGAATTTGGATATTGAAATGGAAATGAAAGCTTTCGAACTTGAACCGGAAGAAAGCGATGAAATTGCAACACCTATGAAAAACCATTTTGCAAGAAAACATGGCATTCCTGAGTTTCAAGCTATAGATGAGCTTGAAGAAATTGATGAGATTGGAAGGCAGGAAGGTTTAAATTATGATTATTCCAACAGCAAAATAACATCATCAAGAAATGCTCACAGATTAGTGAAGCTAGCTTCAAGCAAAAATGATGATGAACTGGTTGAAAATATAAGTGAAAAATTATTCAAGGCATTTTTGTGTGAAAGAAAAACATTGTCTGATGAAAAAGTCCTGATTGAAATTGGAACTTCTGAAGGTTTGGATGAAAAAGAAATAAAAGAAATGATTGAAAGCAATAAATACCAGGTAGAAGTCCAAATTGATGAAGAGGACGCCGCTCTAAATGGAGTTAATGCAGTACCGTTTTATTTTGTTGAACATGGTGATGAAACCCTGGTGATTCCCGGCGCATTAACTACTGAAGGATTTAAAAATGCATTAAAAGATTTGATAAGTGGAAACATTGAAGATAAATTAGAATAACCTTCTCAAAGCAATATTGCTTTTAAAAATGAGTTAAATTTATTATAAACCTCCATAAAAGCTATAATCCATGATCAAGATAAGATATGCAGACAGTTATTTCAAAAGGTTACTTGGATTGATGTTTAAAAAGGACATTGATTATGGATTATTATTCATTTTAAAATACGGATCAAGCATCCACACATGTTTTATGAGATTTACAATTGATGCTTACTTTTTGGATGAAAATAAAGTTATTATTGATAAAACTACATTAAAACCATGGAAATTCTATAGGCCATCAAAAAAAGCGAGATATATTTTGGAAACTAAAGAGAATTTCCTGAATTTAAAAAAAGGAGAAAAAATTGAGTTTAAATAAACTCCAAAACATCTTTAGGATGTTCAAATATCTGAATATCATCAATTTCAGATAATTTCTGTGTATTTTCAATGTCAATGTCTCTCATGTAAATTGTAATGATTTTTCCTTCTGAAATTGCATCATACGGGCAGGAATTTCTGCATTGTCCGCATCCAACACATTTTGTCAAATCAATTTCATCATGAGGAATGATCGCTCCTTCAGGACAAACAAGAGCCGCAACACATTCATCACACTTTTGACATTTGCTGGCTTCCATTTTTGAAGGAAGAACAGTGTCAATCGGTCCAGGATGGATATCAACAGGAACCATGAATGTCTTAACTGCTCCTTTGCCTGCCTGTGCAACGGCATTTGTCACTAATGTGTCTGCGATACCGTAAACGATTTTTGAAACCGTATTTGCGGTGGCAGGAGAGACAATCAATAAATCATATTTACCCAGAGAGAGTCTGCCTGTTATTGGATATGAAAATTTTTGGTTGGAATCTGTAGCAAGCTCTCTGTATTTACCGCCAGTCAGTCTGGTGACCCTTTCGTAAAGACCATACATTTTCAATACCTCTTCCGCAGCACCTGAAAGAAATATGGTTACTTCATGGTCTTTAGCTAATTTTTCAGCGACTTGAACAGATTCATTTAGTAAATGACCTGCTCCAGTAAAAGCAAACCCTATTCTCATAGTAATCTATAATTTATGATATTGATAAGCGTCTTTATCTGAAAATGCATAATCTAAAGTTACGTATTGATTCATGAATTCTGCAACTTCATCAGCAATGTCTTCTTTATCAACTGCAACACGTTTGATGAACTCGGCAACTTCAGACATTTCTTTTTCTTTTAAACCTCTTCTAGTAATTTCCTGAGTACCTATTCTGATACCGGATGGATTATCGGAATTGTCTCTGTCATCACCAGGCAAGAGATTTTTATTTAAGATAACATTATTGTCAGCCAATTCACGGGCAATATCTGATGCTGATCTGATGGAACTTAAGTCAACTGCAATTTGGTGTGATTGAGTGAAACCTTGTTCTTCACATAATACGTCGAATCCTAATTCATACATTGCCTGACCTAAAGCCTGAGCATTTTTAATGGTTTGTTTTGCGTAAGCTTCACCGAATTCCAACATTTCAGCGGTTGCAATACCTAATCCGAGCAAGTGGTGTAAATGGTGGTTACTTACAACACCAGGGAATACCGCATTGTCAATTAACTCTTCATTTTCTTTATGTGAAAGGATGATTCCTCCTTGAGGGCCAGGGAATGTTTTATGAGTACTTCCCATCATAACGTCTGCTCCTTCTTTAAGAGGTTGTTGGAATTGGCCTCCAGCAATAAGTCCTAATACGTGAGCTCCATCGTACATGATAGTTGCTCCAACTTCATCAGCTGCTTCACGAGCTTCTTTAATTGGATGAGGGAATAAGAATAAACTTCCTCCGAACAATACTATTTTTGGCTTTTCTTCGAGGATTTTTTTGTTCATTGCATCGATGTCTATGTTCATGATGTCTTTGTTTAATGGGTGGAATACGGTTTTTAATCCACGGATACCTGCTGCACTTACATCTGCGTGAGAAATGTGTCCTCCGGAAGGTACCTCTAAAGCCATTACTTTTTCACCAGGTTTTGCAAATCCAAAGAATGCTGCTAGATTTGCGGTTACGCCTGAAACCGGTTGGACATTTGCATAGTCACAGTCATAAACTTTACATGAAAGTTTTTTGGTCATGTCTTCAACCTGGTCAACAAATTGGCATCCTTCATAAAATCTTTGGAATGCTTGACCTTCAGCATATCTGTGTGCAAAATCAGTTGCTAAAGCTTCAGTGACTTCTACACTGGTTACATTTTCAGAAGCAATCAAATTAATACTGTTTCTCATATATTGAGTATGTTCTTTTGCAATTTCTTCAAATTTTAAAATTTCGTCATGATAATTAGTCATTTACTACACCTAAAATTAAATTAAAAATTATGTTTTAATTTATATTAATAATCAAATATAAGATTTATGAAAATAATTAAAATTCAACTATATTTTAAATTAATTTTCATAATGTATATTACATAAAAAAGCAGAACAAATGCCAAAACTAAAAATATTGTACCTGCAGGAAATATGGACATTACTCCAAAACCGTCAACCAGAAATCCTCCGATTGCAATGCCTAGAGCTATTCCGCCATTCAATATGCTTAAAAATATACCGTTGGCAAGTTCAAGGTTATCAGCCAATACTGAAGTTTCTATATACTGGATTAAATTGTATCCCATACCATCCAATATTCCAAAAATTAAAATTAAGGCCAATACTAAGACCAAATAATCAACTGAAAAATACAATGCAACAAAAACCAGACCGCAGACAATCTGGAAAACAATTAATGTCAGCTTATCTTTCATTGCTATTAACTTACCGCCAAGCCATGTTCCAAAAATAGAAAATACTCCATAGATAAACAGGAAAATGCTCAGTTTATAGGTATAGATATGGCTTACAGTCTGCAGGAAATATGGAAGATAGTTATAGACTATGCTTGCACCAATAGGCATCATGATAATTCCTGTTGATGCCAATATGAATTCTTTTGACTTTAAAGATGAAAAAGACATTTTATAGCTTTGGAATTTGCCTGGAATTTTTGGGAAAAATAACATTATGAGAATCAATGTTAAAAAATTGATTGCAAAAATCCAGGACATTG
>JAFUBV010000319.1 GCA_017460025.1 Methanobrevibacter sp.
AAATTAAATTAAAAAAAATAGAAAATTAGGATGCCATGGGCCGGACTTGAACCAGCGACATCTAGATCTTCAGTCTAGCGTTCTCCCATCTGAACTACCATGGCATATGGACCGAACGAGATTCGAACTCGTGATCTCCTCCACGTCAAAGAGGAATCATACCCCTAGACCACCGGTCCTGCACAACATAATATAGTTTATTGAAAGTAATATATAAAACTTTGCAATAAGCAGAACCTAAAAAAATAAAATATTGACCAAGAAAATGGCCAATAGATTTTATATAACGAGTAAAAAGCCTATTTGATAGCTAATTTGATATCTTCAGCTTTTACAGTTTTTCTACCAGCGTGGCGTGCGAAATTAACAGCTTTTTTAGCGATTTCGTCACCTTTTTCTTCTAATGCTTCAGCTAATGCAATTTTAGCTTCATCACTAATTCTTTGAGCTCCAGCATTTTTTAAGATACGACCTACTGGTTCGATTGGTAATTCACTCATTATTTCACCTCCAATAAAAAGATAGTACGACATTATATATAAATGTTTTGATAAAAAGCCCTAATCTTTACTTATATATTAACCATAAAGCTATTAACAAACAGTTTTAAATTTACAAAAATAATACCCTAAAAAATTAATCTTTAAAGACAAAAATTATATATAAATATAGAAAAAAAGAATTTAAAAAATTTTAAAAAAATAACTTACTCTACAATCCCCTTAAGGTAAGTTGCTGTTGCATCAGTTATTTTTACACGAACAAAATCACCCAAGTTAACATCATCAATAATTACTGGAATATATGAATCTGTTTTAGCTATAAATCCACCTTTAGAACCTACTTCAACAACCAAAGCATTTTGATAGGAATCCAATAATTCTTCGTTTTCAGACTGTGTTATTTCACTCTTAATTTCGGATATAAATTTTGAACGCTTTTTCATCACATCATGAGGAATTTCCTTAAGTGATGATGAGATTGCACCTTGTCTGTGCTGATATTTGGATAAATGAATCAGACTTGGCCCTACATTTTCAAGCAATTCTATTGTTTTTAAGAAATCATCATCAGTTTCAGTTGGATAACCTACAATGATGTCTGTAGCCAAAGTCAAATCGGGAATTTCACTTTTGAATTTGTTTACAATTTCAATGTACTGATCCACGTCATGTCCACGCCTCATCTCTTTGAGTACCTTATCACTACCACTTTGTATCGGTAAATGAATGAAATTATATACCTTCGGCAATTTAATTGCATCAATTATTTCATCAACATCATCCAAAATGTTTTTAGGATGCATCATTCCAACACGGACACGAAAATCTCCGTCCAAATTAGCCACTTCTTTAATTAAATCAGATAGTTTTTCACCACTATCCCGACCGAATGCTGCAGTGTCCTGTGCAGTGAGTTGAATTTCACGGGCACCATTTTCAATAGCCTGCCTTGCTTCCTCAACAATGTCCGAAATAGGATAGCTGTTTAAAGGACCACGGGCAAAACGGGTACAGCAGAATGTACAGGCTCCCAAACAACCTTCACAAATTTGAATGATGTGGATTAAACTACCGTCAGTTACTTTTGCAACGCCAACCTTACTTTCTTTAGACAGTCCATATTCACGTACGATTTCACCACAGTAGGTTTGTTTTACGACATCTGCAGTCTTGTTTAGCTGATGCGGCCCAATCCAGCTGCAGTTAGGCCCAATACTATCTAATTTTTCAGGATCTATTTCCACCATACATCCCCCGACAATGATTTTCTTTTCAGGGAATTTTTCCTGCAGCTGCTGGATTTTATATACGACCTTATTTTCAGTCGGCAATTTAACATAACAGGTATTTACAATAATGACATCTGCTTCATCAATAGTATCAACAAGGTCAATGTTATTTTCATTTAAAACACCAGCCATTATCTGAGCGTCAGCCTTGTTGAACGTACATCCATATGATTCAATATATACTTTCATAAAATAAGTCCCACTAGTTTATGTTTTTTTGAAAATATTTTTAGTTAAATCATAATCATAATTATTGAATTTAACCGGTTTTGAATAAACTCTTTTAATTACTCCAGCCTTAGCAAATCCTGAAGTGAGTTTTCTTTCATTGGTTTTGATTACATGAACCTTAACAATATGATTTTCAATTTTTACCACATCTCCGGGAGCAATTTCAAAGTCCCTTTCCAAATCCAATTTGTATGAGTCAACTTTTCCATGCAAATCAACTGAAAAACCTATACGTGCAGGAATTTCAACTGATGTTGCCCAAATGGTTTCAACATTTTCAAGCAATGCCTTGTTAACCCTTGTATCATTGACTTCGATGCTTGTAACTTCAATCTGGCCTAAATCGGAAAGCAGTACATCACCGACCTTTAATTCGTCGCTAGGTGACAATTCAATTGAAGTTTTATGGGATTTGTTTTGTTCGGATATGATAAGTCTATAATTTTTAGGTTTGTGAGCGGAAATAACATCTTTAAAAACATGACCACAGTCAAAACATTTTAAAAGATATTCCTCCATGAATTTCTTTTTTGATTCCTTTTGTTTTGAATTTAATATTTCAATTTCATCAGAACCACAAATTGGACATTCCATATTTATGCCTCCTTAAAAAAAATTATTCTTTAAGATAATGATTTACTAAACCACCATCTTCCAAAATGTTTAACATGAATTCTTTAAACGGTTCGAAGCTTGCCTCTTCACCGGAAGTCTCATTGACCAAACGTCCTTCGGACAAGTCAATTTTAATAATGTCTCCATCTTTAGCTTCAATATCGCTTACAATAACAGGCAATCCAATATTGATTGAATTTCTATAGAAAATTCTTGCAAATGATTTTGCTATGATTGCGCTTACTCCTGCAGTTTTAATGGCAACAGGTGCCTGTTCACGAGAAGATCCGCATCCGAAATTATCCCCCGCAACTATAACATCACCTTTTTGAACATTTTTGGTAAAGTCCGGCCTTTCTCCTTCAAGAACATGATCAGCCAAATCCTGCGGATTGAATGTTCTTAAATATCTGCCGGGAATAATAACGTCAGTATCTATATTTTCACCGAAAGTCCATGTTTTTCCAGAAATAATATCCATAATAATCACTATTTTTTAAGAATATGGCCATGATTTTGAGCTTTGGTTGTTATAACTATTCCATCATCGCCAACATAATCTTTAATTTCATCAACTATGTGTTTGTTAGTTTTATCGTAGAATGAATAAACAGTCGGACCAAAAGAACTCATTCCAACTGCATATGCACCAATTTCAGTCAGTTTGGCCATTAATTGTTTAATGTTGTCTGATTGTAATTTGACTTCAATATTTTTAAATCCTATTGTTTGTATTTTGTTAATTATGTTTCCAAAGCAAGGTAAGTCTTTTTCCAATAAAAATGGTATCATGTTCATAAAAATCAAATGGGAATACAATTCCACTTCCTGCCTGTCAATCGGACAATATTCTTGGAAAATATTGACTTCTTTTTGTCCGTTGACACTAACATCGGATTTTAATATGACCAATAATACTCCCCATTCTTCAGGGAATTCATAACGACCAAATAATTGAGGAGGACTTGCCTTAGAAGCAGAAGAAGGTAAAAAAGAGGATTTTTCTTTTCTACTATGGCCTCCGTCAACAATAAAACCCCCATGGTCAAAAGCAAAAACGCCGATACCCGATGTTCCGCCACGGCCCGTGATTTTACCTAATGTGATACCATCGGATTCCTGGCCAATATGCTCAGTGATAAGCTTTCCGGTGGATAAGGCTATCTGGGTTCCTGACCCTAAACCTGAATGCGGCAGATATGCCCTATCAACCCTGAAATAAAATCCTTCATCAACATCATAATAATCAATGACCTTTTGGGCTGCTGAGGTGATTTTTTTTACACATTCATTTTTTATAGTATCATTAAAGTTAAACTCATCATTGAAGTCAATTGTTATGCCTTTCTCAGCACTTTCTCCATATAACAGAAAGTTCGGGTCTTTTATTGTTAATCCAATACCCCCATCCAGCCTACCATATGAACCGTTCATATCAATAAGTCCCAAATGGAGTCTTGAAGGTGATTTGATATACATACAGACACCTGATATAATTGATTATTCCTTAGATTTTTTTAATACAGTTGAAAATTCTTCTTCAACACCTTCACGATACATTGAATTATATGTACAAAATGGAATGATTCTACCATCAGGGGTTGCATAATGAATAACACATTTTTTAACCCTGTCTTCATCGAAATTGAATGGATCCATAAAGTGCATGCATGAAATGAGCATCGCATCTTTTGAAAAGTCACCTAATGCATCATATGATCTTTTAGTGAATACGTTAAGTAAAATTCTTTTAATATCCAAATTCTCTGGAGATTCACGGGTATTAATTAATTTAGGAAGAGCTTTGGTTGCACTTGCAATAACTCTTTTTCTGATTCCAAAACCTCCTTCATTTAATCTGTCGGATAATTCAGTTAATTTTTCAAATAAACCGTCAACATCAATGAATCTTGTAATTGGAATTAATTTGTCTTTTCCGGGACCTTCAGTCTTATCCCTAAATACATAAGTAGCAATACCACAATGCTGGTGGCAGTTAAGTGTAACGCTTGGTTTTTCACCATCAAGTGCACCTATAAAGTTAGCAATAGGTTCAACTGAGGATGGTGGATAGAAATCAGAAGTTTTTACTTCACCATCGGTTTGCTCTTCTATGATTTTAACGAAATCAGGGATTGTTATTCTTTGTTCTTCCACCTGATCAGCAGGAGTTCTTCCTGCAAATGAAACAGGCTGGAAGTTAACTCCATAAATATTTTCATTATGATCGAATGCAAATTTAATTATTTCTCCAACCTGGTGGTCATTTACTCCTTTAATTAAAGTAGGAACCAATACTACACCCAAATGAGCTTTTCTACAGTTTTCAATAGCATCCAATTTATATTGGAGCAAATCTCTTCCTCTATTGTTGATGTATGGTTCAGGAGTAACTCCATCAAATGCCAAGTAAACTGTGTTTAAACCGGCATCTTTTAATTCCTGAGCCAAGTTTTCTTTCATTGCCAGTTTTAAACCATTGGTAGCTATTTGAACATGAGTGAAACCTTCTTCTTTAGCCATTTTAACCAATTCGACAATGTCTTTTCTTACAGTAGGCTCACAGCCAGCATATTGGATAGCTGGAGTTGGATTAGGTTTTAAGTTTCTTAAGTTTTTAAGCATTTGCCTTATTTCATCTTGAGTAGGTTCAAATAAGCGTCCTGAAGCAGCTGCATTTGCAAAACAGACAGGACATCTTAAATTACACCTATTAGTTACATCAATTAATCCCAATACAGTAGAAGTTTCATGTTTAGAACAAAGTCCACAGTTTGATGGACAGGCAGCAACGCCATCTACACAAGGATTTTCTACTGAAGTAATTGATGGTTCATAATTATTTACCCGATTATAAATTTCATCATCACTCCAATAAGTATTAATAAACTCCCCA
This sequence comes from Methanobrevibacter sp., assembly GCA_017460025.1. Taxonomy (GTDB): domain Archaea; phylum Methanobacteriota; class Methanobacteria; order Methanobacteriales; family Methanobacteriaceae; genus Methanocatella. The sequence continues at coordinate 5,535 of JAFUBV010000319.1, forward strand.
TGCTCGTCACAAGTTTTCTTAATGAAAACTTTTCCCTCTTCATCATAGACTTCCGCATCGAGAGGTTTACCACACTCTGGACATAAACTTTTTGTATCTTTTATTTTCAAAAAAATCACCTTACTAACAATACTACATTAGTACAAACAAAAACATAATATAATTATTATAGTTAATTTAATATTTAAAGTTATTTAAAATATATATACTTTAATGATTATAGATTATATATAAAATAAAATTAAATGGAGTAATTAAGAAATGAATCTTGACCTTTCAATGTTAGCGATAATGTGTGTCACAATCCTATACTTTTTACTTCCAGCATATCTATCCAACAGTGGCGGATTAATATTTGGTGGAGGCATACCAGTTGATTTTGGGAAAAGCGATTCAAAAGGCATCAGATGGATTGGTGACGGAGTTACATGGAGAGGCCTTATTGGAGGAACACTTTTAGGAACATTAATTGGAGCAATACAGGGATACTTCGGACCTGATTTACTGGCTTTATATGGAGAATATATCATTACCCCTATTGCTGTTGGTGTTTTAAATGGTGTTTTAATCGGATTTTTGATTGCATTCGGAGCATTAGTTGGTGATGCTGCAGGCAGTTTCTTAAAAAGAAGATTGGGAATTGGGCGTGGAAAACCAGCACCAATACTTGATCAGATTGATTTTTTAGTGGTTGCACTGCTATTTTCTTCATTAGTCGTTAGTTTTACCCTAGAATTTATAGTGATAGCTATTGTACTGACAATAATTATTCATTTGATAGCCAATACCGGAGCTTATCTGCTTGGAATAAAAGACGTATGGTATTAGGCAAGTCTGGATTTTCCACCAAGCAAATTATCATTTTTACCATCATATCCGACAGTTTTTTTAGATTTAAATGCTGCTTGCTTTGCATCAACAGCGAGTTTGTCAGCCTCGTTATTGAATCTGTCTGATGAATGGCCTTTCACTTTAACGAAATTTAAAATAAAGGAATCATTTTCAATTTCAGCCATTAATTTCCAGATTGCTTTGATGATTTCGAGGTTTTCAATAGGCTTATTTCCTCTTCTTTTCCAGCCATTTTTCTGCCAATTGACTGCCCATTTAGTAAATATATCAATGCAGTAAGATGAATCAGAGCATATTTCAATGATATCGCCGGAATCAGCTTTTGACAAGAAATCCTTCATGGAAGCATAAATTGCATAGAGCTCCATCTCATTGTTTGTCGTTAGAGGACATCCCCCTGATTGAAAAGAATCCTTCTTGCCGTCAACCAACAAAACAAAAGCCCAACCACCGGCTTCACGAAGGTATTTGCCGTTTTTGCGAATCATGGTGGCTGCGCCATCTGTATAATAAGTGAATTTTGACATGTTAATCCAGGTATCTCTCCATCATTACAGCAGTTCCAACAGCAGGTGCCACAACACATTGCTCATCAGTTAGGATATCGCCCATGGACTTAACTTCCAAACCTAAAAGTTCAGCTGCAGGCTTATCAAGAATATCCTTTCCCAAACCTGTTGTTACTATCAAATCGAGCTTTTGGGTTTCATGAACCTGTTTTAAACCATCTGCAATCTGTTCTATTTGTTTTTGATGGATGAATTCAGACATCTCAACAATATCCTCTTCAGATAACATCTCCAAATCGGCACATACAACACGTGCAATACGTTTAGCACAATCCAATTTGGATTTGGAAGCTCCATCAAAAGTGTCGCAGACATAATCGTCTTCGGAAATTAAATCCAAGACCATGTAAACATCCGCAGTTTGTGCGAATAATTCACTGGCTACACGATACTTCTTGCCTTTTAACTCAACCTTATCCAAAAAGCTGGCCAGATTGGTTCTCAAAGTACCAGTATACACCAATTCACCGGTTGCAGATCTGTCAAAATCAGATTTTCCGATAGCGCATTCTTTTCCATCCTTAATAGGGATGATGTCTGTTGTGGTACTTCCAGTGTCTATGAAAATGCAATTGTCAGAAATCAATGTTGCAATTTGTGCTGTAGCTATCCAGTTTGCAGCCGCTGCCTTTAAAGGAGTTTCCTCTATTTCACTTTTAGACAGCATTCCATCAACTCCCACATATGCTATAGGACATGAGAAAGTATCTTCACATTTTCTTACAACATCCAGAACTCCCTCTTTTTTAGTATCATAAGCGTCAACAAGCTCAGCAGTCATTGATATTCCAACAGCATCAATTTCAGATACTGGGCAGATGTTTTCAATCAACTCGACGAGAACTCGTGATAAATCATCATTATTACTCCACATGGGAAGATATGCAAAATCAACTTCAATATTTTTAATTTCACCATCATCAAAGTCGATTACTGCCAAATCAGTGTTAGCTCCACCTATGTCAAAACCAGCAATTTTCATTTTAAATTCTCCTAATATCTAAGTTATCTCCCTGTTTTTTAAATTCAACTTCACCGTCAAGAGAGATATCAGTTTCTTCAATGTTTCCTTCAATAATCGTTTTTGCTATATTGAAATTAGCTATTTTTCTGATGCCTACATATGGGGTTGTAAATCTTGAGTTGACTTCAAGCAGATATACAGGATGGATATCCTTTTCATCAGCACTGATTATCAAATCAACACCAACAAAACCATTCAACCCTTCTACAGCTTCACATGCTTTTTTAGCAATTTCAAATGCAACTTGTTTATATTCACTTTCAAAAGGAAGCTTTCCACCAAGGTAAGTTCCCTTATCATTTTTAAGCTCGACAAATTGTCTGTTTAAACTGATTGGCGTTGCTTTTCCATTACTGCAAATAAGACTAACGCTGACATCAGTTCCTTCAATGAATTCCTGAACTATGATTCTGGATTCAGGAGGGAAAATCTCTTCCAGATCATAACTCAAATCCTTAATGTCTTCAATTATGACAATGTCTTCACAGTCAACACCAATTAACGGCTTTATTATTAACTTAAGTGGAGTCAAAGGATCTTCCGCTTGCCATTTTTCATGCAAATTGGTGATTGCCCTTTTCCAGTATCCTTTTGAGTCTATTTTGAATCTAAAAGTTCTTGGCTGTGCAACAGTATTTGAAATTGTTTCATATGTTAATGACTTGTCTGATGAAACAAGACATGCTTCACTTGATGAAGTATAAATGAAGACATCATTTTCCTCTAAAATTTTAGTGATATTGTATAAATTATTATTGTTTTCAGCTGCAATGAAAATAGCCTTATTAAAGTTGCAGGCATTATCTTCTAGCCAGGAAATAATATCTGTTTCAATCAGTATTGGATTAACATTATCATATCCAGAGATTATGTTTTCATAGGATTTGTTTAAAACCACATCCAATTCATAATCGCTTAAATCTTCAATCAATGCAAATAGCATCGCTTCTGCTTCCGAAATTATGCATTTATCCTTTTCGCCTGAAGCTGTGAAATACTCAAATACCAAGATTGAATCATTCGTAGACGTCATAAGTAACACACATCTCTTTTAAGTTTAAATCATCAGCAGGGAATCGCATTTTTTCTCCATCGAATACCATGTGAATTAATGCGTTGTTCTTATCTTCGAAGTCTTTGACTGTGATGTCTTCACTGATTAATGCCATTTTTCTTTCAAATGAGGTCATTATGTCTTCCGGAGCTTCAATGTTAAGCAATCCTTTGTCATAGTAATCCTCGATTGCATCAACAGTTTTTTCAGCAGAGTTACCCTGACCATACGGATTTGGTGCATTTCTCATTTTTTCAGCGAATTCCTCATCATTCAATATTTTATTTGCATTTTCCAAAATCACATCCTTATCTGATCCGACAAGAATGTTTCCGCCTGCAGTGACTGTTTCAGGCCTTTCTGTATTGTATCTTAATGTTAATGCAGGAACATCCAAGGTGATTGCCTCTTCCTGAAGACCTCCTGAATCCGTTAAAATCAGACTGGATTTGGCAGTCAGCTGCAAGAAGTCCAGATAACCTAACGGCTTGATGATATGAACATGATCCAAATCATTCAGCTCATCAAACAATCCAAAGTTCTGCAGGGTGTTTTTGGTTCTTGGATGTATAGGGAAAATAATATTCATCTGATTCAGCTCTTTTAAAGCTTCAATGATATTGGTTACGCGGGTTTTATCATCCACATTTTCTGCTCTGTGCATTGTTAATGTTAGGATATTGTCCATATTGTCAATATCTAAATTAGCAAGAGACTCTTCTTCAAATCCTCTTTTTTTAGCTATTTCCAGATGTCTGAAACATGCATCGACAACAGTGTTTCCTGTGATGAACAGGTTTTTTCTTGAAAATCCTTCAGCCAATAAATTAATGGCTGACTCTTCGGTTGGGATGAAATACATTGTTGAGGTTACATCACATGCTCTGCGGTTAACCTCTTCAGGCATTGTCATGTCAAATGATCTAAGTCCAGCTTCAACATGTCCAACGGCAATATGCAATTTGGAAGCAACAAGTGCTCCTGCAAGAACAGCATTGGTATCTCCCTGAACTAAAACTATATCTGGCTTTTCATCCATTAAAACCTCTTCAATACCTTTCATCATCAGACCAGTCTGTTTACCATGGGAACCTGAACCTACATGAATGTTATAATCAGGCGCAGGAATTTCAAGGTCTCTAAAGAAGTTATCAGACATTTCCTTATCATAATGCTGACCTGTGTGAAGAAGACACAAATCAATATCACGATTGACAATTTCATCAATGATTGGGGCCATCTTAATGATTTCCGGCCTCGTTCCAAGTACAACGGCTATTTTCATAATATCACTTAACTATTATATATTATAATTAAACAATAAAAATTTTGTTAGAAAAAATATTATTGAAAATTAATAGAAATGAGTGATAGGCAGTAAAAACAAACCCATCAAGCATATTATAATGAATGTGAATATGTAAATTTCATTTATTTCTATTTCTTTATACTTTGTATTGATTATTAAAGGCAGCAAAGCAATTATCGGAAGGAAATATCTTGATTGAACTCCCAGAATAGTGCTGCTTCCCAGCGGACTCCAAGTCAGATAGAAAATAACATTTATTCCAACATATGTTATTAAAAATATCAATGCCAAAATTATTCTTTCCCTTTTCCTTAATTCAATATCAATTTTATAGAATAGTGAAAATGCCAAATAAAATATTACATACATAAAATTAATCAGTTTTATTCCTTTATATCCCGTATAATGGAAGAAATTGGCTTTAAGTAGGAACAAATCAGGGATTGAAACCACCATGTCCTTGATTAATGTAAATATTATCAAAGGATTGGAGAATATGAATCTGGTCTGTCCAACAAAGGACACGTTAGTGGTTGATGAAGTATTATACGTTTGAATAGCTGTTGTTGTAAATAATGATGAAAACAGTGATTCGACACTCAAAACGGCCAATACAATCATTGCAATTATAGCTGCAATACTTATTTTTTTAAGTTTTTCATCTTCAAAAGGAAGAGCGAACACCAAAAATGCAAGTATTATGTAAGGCTGCTTTATCAGGCTGATTAGCAATACGGAAATGAGAAATATTGCAAGATTTTTTCCATTAACCTCACCAAGATACATTTTGACGAAATAAGTAATTATAATCAGTGTAAATGTCAGAATGAATGCGTCATAGCTTGAAGATGATGCCTGTGAAATACATAATGGAATTGTCGAGAAAACCAGCAGATGCAGCTTATATTTCGGAATGATTTTAATCATAAAATAAGCAACAGCACCATAAAAAATCAGATTGGCAATTCTTGATAGATATAATGCCCATATTGTTGTTAAATTCAATAATTTGGCAATTCCTATTCCTAATGCAGAAAGCAAGTATGAATAAAATGGAGAGGATGTTGTCCACTCCCAATATCCCTTATGGTCAGTAATCTGATCATTATAACTGCCATTGTCAAGAATTGTTGTTCCGTAATATGACTGCTGCAAACCGAAATAATAGCTATCAACATATATTCCCTTGTCTGTAATTTCAGGATACAGGTGTCCTTCAGTTATCAATTCAGCCCTTGTAAAATGTGCTGATTCATCGGGAAAACTCATTGGTGGAGTAAAAAATATCAGCAATAATCCGAAAATAATTATCAGCACCAATGCAACATTATGCAGCTTTAACTTATTCTTATATGAAAAATATATTGAAAAAAGCCCTAGAACAGTCACCAATAAAATAAAAATTACTTCATTTTGATAATCCGCAAAGTTTTCAGGAGTGAACATTGCAAAAATAAATACAAATATGAATGCTATGAAAACAATCATGCATTTTCTGTAATCCGTGAAGTAATCTTTGATATTCATTATTAAGTATTATTTAAATAATACAATAAATATTTTTGTCAATTAAAAATCCAACTGCTCTGCAATGCACATTTTACAGACAGCATTTGGAGATTCAAGATTGGCTTCCTTAACAGGACAGTAAAATACCCCATCCTTTTCTTCCACTTGCAAAGATCCCGGAAAGGGCGTGCCTACAGGATGGATGGGTTCTTCCAAAACAAAAGTAGTGTATAAAGAAACAATGCCATAGATTAAAGGAAACTTTGTTTTTGATGAAACAGATTCATTTTCATGATATGTTTTTAAGGTAGCAACAGCATCAATGAATTCCTCCTTATCGACATCATTGTCATAATGATTATCGTCATTTCGGATTTCTCGAATGCGGCCTAAAAAATATTTGGCGTATACTCCATGGCTTTTCTCCTTATAATTTTCCTGAACGTATTTGCTGTCCTCAATCATCTCAGCATTAACTTTCATCAAATCAAATACAGAAATAGTGGCTGAATATTTTTTCAATACATCCAAAATTGCCTGAGGAGATACTTCCTCTTCCCCAACAACAACATCTGAAAAATCATCATACATATCCATAAAATCACTCACAATTCAATGAAATAAGGACAGATATCCTCATATGTTCCGTCTTTTAATCTGAATCCGCCAGGTATTGTTCCCAACTGCCTGAAACCCAAAGTTTCATAGAGATGTCTTGCAGAATCATTGCTTTTAACAACTGCATTGAACTGAAGTATCTTGAAATCTAATTCACGGGCCTTTCTAATGGAATCCAAAACAAGATTTCGGCCAACATGCTTTCCTCTGAAATCAGCATCGACTGCATAACTTGCATTAGCAATATGTGAACAGCGCCCGACATTATTCGGATGCAAAATGTACAGACCAACAACCTCATTTTCAAAAATAGCTACACCTGTGAAACTCTGATGATTGAAAAACTCAAATCCGCTTTCCACGGATAAAATATCCTCCTGAGGGAATGCATTGCCTTCAATTACAATATCATTCCATATTCCAATCATTGAATTTAGGTCTTTTTTGGCAAACTCACGAATTAACATCTTATCTAAAAATAAATTAGAATAATAATCCATTGTCTGGAATATAATTACCAATGTATAATGATCCGCATACGAATCCACATCCGCAACACACTGCAGTCATTGCCAGGTTAAGAAGATATGCTTCAACAAGCTGCGCTACGGAAATTTCCTCTGAGTTTTTGACTTTGGAATAAATTGCAACACCACTAGGTATTACCGTTACAATCAGGGCAAATATAATTACAAAAAGTGTTCCTATAACCCATAACTGGGAGTCATTATGGTG
>JAFUBV010000320.1 GCA_017460025.1 Methanobrevibacter sp.
ATTGAAAATCAAAATGATGTAAAAACTTGCCCTAAATGTGGAACTGAACAGGAAATCTTTGCTAAGTTCTGCAGAAATTGTGGGGCTTCATTTTCCCGTGAAAATAATGAAGATGTAATGAGGTGCAGTCATTGTGGAACTGAATTAAATAATGAGGCATTTTGTCCCGATTGCGGACAGCCTACAGGAATAAAAATATGTCCTAGTTGCAGGCAAAAAACTGTAAATGAGGATTTTTGTTCTGTTTGTGGGTATAAAATCAATCCAAATGTTAAAATATGTACTAATTGTGGTAGTAAAATCGATGCAATGGCTAAAGTATGTGTACATTGTGGTGCAGAAGTTATTCAAAAAAAGCCTATTGTTGCATTGATTCTGTCGATGATTTTCCCGGGGTTAGGTCAATTTTACAATAATCAAAATCATAAAGCCATTACTATTATTATAGGTAATGTAATCTCTGTCATTTTCTTTTTATTACTTATAGGTTTCATATTGGCTATTTTAATATGGATCTATAGTATGTATGATGCATTCACCTCAGCAAAAGCCATAAATGATGGAAAATTGCTTGAAGATAGGATTTTTTAAGTCAAAATATTATATTGGAGTGAAATTATGCAGGATTTTTTAAAGCTAGCTAGTGAAAGATATTCAGTTAGAAAATATTCAGATAAGGAAATTGAAGATGAAAAATTAGATAAGATTTTAAAGGCTGGCCAGATTGGACCGACTGCTAATAACTCTCAACCTCAACGTATTTTTGTAATTAAAAGCAGGGATGCTCTTGAAAAGATAAGATTTTTAACACCATATGCATTCAATGCTCCAGTCGTTTTGATGATTTGCTATGATGAGAATGTATCCGGCAATGCACGTGACGGACATGATTATGGTGCTGATGATGCTACAATTGCAACAGCACAAATGATGCTTGAAGCATGGGATTTGGGAATTGGATCTGTGTGGGTTAGAGGATATGACAAACGTGAATTGGAGAAATTGTTTGACCTTCCGGATAATCTGGTTTCAGTTGCATTGCTTCCTATAGGTTATCCTTCTGACAAATCAAAACCTAGTCCATTGCATTCTAGAAATATTGGCATTGATGAGATGGTAACTTACTTATAATTATTTGGTTAAAAAAGAGTAAAAAAATGCTGAATAAATCTATTCAGCGTTAATTTCAATATCGAAAGTCATTGCTTCGATTTCAGCACTTTCACCGGATTTAATGGTGTATAATGGTGAGCCTAATAAAATTAAGTTGTTGTTAACTTCTCTTATTTTGTTATCGGTGACTTCTTGCATGTGAGTACCGTCATATAAGAATCCAGCATCGCCGTCGCCTTCTAATTTGTATGAAATTACTTCGCCATTGTTTTTATTTGTAGCTTTTACATTAACAATCATAATTAAAATCTCCTTTAATTAATAATATTATTTTTGATAAAACTAATATATTAATATTAGTCTGTGAAAATTAACTTATCGATAATGTCCATATCAAGATTTTCTTCAACTATCTCTGCTAACCTGTTTAGTGAATAGTCCTTTTGGGTTTCATATGGATCTTCACCATTTTTAGCATCAAGGCCTTTTTTAACACGAATATAATTTAAAAACTCTCTTCTGAAATTATAATTATGGAAAATTCCATGGAAATATGTTGCAAAAATATTGTCTGAATATGCGCCATCGATTTTTCCCTGATCATTATTTCCCTGTCCTTTTTTGATATTTAAAAGGGCATTGCATGATTTTAACTCGGTGGTACCTTCATGAATTTCATAACCGGTAACTTCTTCTCCTGCAATATTTTTAAATATTTCTCCTGTAATGCCATCCAAATCATCCGGTATTGTTGCAACTGATTGGGTTACAATCTTACCGTCCCTTGAAAAGCTGGATTCAATGTCAAGTAATCCTAATCCTTTTATGGTTCCGTGTTTGGATTCACGTTTGTCTTCATCATGAATGATGTTTCCAAGAATCTGCAATCCTCCGCAGATTCCGACAATTGGAATTTCAGATGATTTTTCAACAATCTGTTTTGCAAGACCGCTTTCATGAAGCGCATAGGCATCTTCTGTTGAGTTACGGGTTCCAGGAATCAGAATGGCATCAACATCTCCAATCTCATCATTAACACCAATCATTTTAAGCGCTACATCATCCTCATATTCAAACGGATCAATATCTGTGAAATTAGCTATTTTAGGAAGTCTGATAACGCCGATTGTAATGTCTCTGTCTTCTGCAAATACGTGTGTTGTAAGTGATGCTGAGTCCTCTTCGGGAAGTTTTAAAGTTTCATCATAAGGTAAAACCCCTAAAACCGGTTCTCCAGTAATCTCCTCAATCCTGTCAAGACCCGGCTTTAAAATATCCAAATTGCCTCGGAACTTGTTTATGACAGTTGCCTTTAGACGGGACCTGTCATAATCATCTAATAAAACATATGTTCCGGCAATTGCAGCAAACACTCCTCCCATTTCAATATCTGCAATTAATATTACATTGGCATCAGCCAAATGGGCAATTTCCATATTTGCAATGTCCTGCTCTCTCATATTGATTTCTGCAGGTGATCCGGCACCTTCAATAATTATTATGTCATACTGCTCGGACAATATCTTAAAGCTTTCTTTTATGGCGTTAAATGCAGTATCATGGTATTTGTGCTGGTAATCATAGAAATTCATGTCGCCGATTGATTTTCCCTGAATTATCACATTGGATGTGAAGTTTCCTTTTGGCTTGAGCAAAACAGGATTCATATGTATGCTTGGTTCAATCATTGCAGCTTCTGCCTGTAGCATTTGTGCTATTCCAATTTCACCGTTCTCATATGTTGTATATGAGTTTAAAGACATGTTTTGAGACTTGAAAGGAGCCACATTATATCCTCTGTTTTTATAAATTCTACATAATGCTGCTACAAGCATACTTTTTCCAGCATTTGATGATGTTCCTTGAACCATTATACATTTTGCCATAAAAAATCACTTTAATTTTTTTAAATTATTAATTATTAGTATCTGTGTAAATCTTTATATAATTTTATTTTCAAATGTATACTATGTGAATTTAGGCATACGAAAATTTTTATTCACAGTCCTAATTTTAGATTAGGGGAGATTAGATAAAATGATTTTTTTAAATAATAAGGTTAAATCCCTATTATTTTCTTTAGTTGTCTTAAGTATTGTAATTTCATTATCTTGCGTAGGTGCAAGTGATGATTTCAATCAAACTAAAGATATGATAGGTGATGAAAATACGGGTGATGTAATTACTGCATCCGGCGAAATATTTATTAGTCCGGATGGAACTGGCTCTGGAGAAAGTGCTGACAGTCCAACAGACTGGTATGATGCTTATTCCAGTGCAAATGATGGAGATACAATTGTATTTTTAGGTGGAAATTATACTTGGGACATGATGCAAACATTTTCCAAAAGTCTTATTTTAAAAGGTTATGGTGATGATGACGCTATAATCGATGCTAATGATTCCAATGGATTTTTTAGAACAACAACTGGAACAACTATCCAATTAATTAATTTAACATTTTTCAATGCTCAAACCGGAGATACTGATACGGGAAGTATTGTAAATAATGGAAAGTTAATAATCGTCAATTCTTATTTTGCAAAAAATAAGGGATGGGGAACAGAAGGTGGAGCAATTCATAATTATGGAAGCTGTGATGTTTATAACTCTACTTTTGTATCAAATACTGGTAAAAAAGGTGGATCTTTTTATGGAGATAAACACTCAGTTTTAAATGTTTATAACTCTATTTTCATAGCAGGCTCTTCAAAAGAGGGAAATTGTTTTAATATTAAAGAAGCTACTGCAAATATTTATAACTGCCAATTTTCTAAATGCAGTGCAAAAACAGGTATAGTCTATACGAAAAAAGGTACTGTAAACATTTATAATTCAAATTTTTCAGATTCAAGTGTTGTTGATTATGCTGCCTGTGTAGATGTAGATAAGGAAAGCAGTGTTTATATTGAAAATTGTAATTTTGATAATTGTACATCTACTGGTGGTGTTATATGGAATACTGATGGTAAAAAAATAGGAACTGGGACTGGTGGAGCAGTTTATGTTGAACAAGGTGGAAGTTTAACCATTAAATATTCAAAATTCACTATTTGCGGTG
>JAFUBV010000321.1 GCA_017460025.1 Methanobrevibacter sp.
ATCAACACTAACAACAACATAACCTTCAGCATCTTCAGGCAATTCTACAGAAACATCACTGCCATTAACATCAGCAGTCACATTAGCATCTTCAGGGACAACTTCAGGAACAGTCACAGTAGTGTTTACTGTAGATGAAGCATATTTATCATCACCAGAGTAAGTAATCTCAACAGGATATTCACCAGGAGCAAGATCACTTAAATCTAAAGCAATTTCATCATCAGCATCAAAGTAATATTTCTTACCGTCAACACTAACAACAACATAACCTTCAGCATCTTCAGGCAATTCTACAGAAACATCACTGCCATTAACATCAGCAGTCACATTAGCATCTTCAGGTTCAACAACAGGTTCTTCAGGAACTTCTAATTCAGTTGCAAGAGAAGCGTTGTTATAGTTGTCGTCACCTAAGTATGTGATGTCAACAGGATATTTGCCTGGAGCTAATTCAGGGATTTCAATTACTGCAGTTCCGTTTTCAATTTCAGCATAGTATCCTTTACCGTCAACTTTAGCTAAAACGATACCGGTAGCATCTTCAGGTAAAGTTAAGGTTAAGGTTGAGTTTTCAACGGAAGCGACAATGTCTTCAGTGATTTCTGCATCAGCTTTGATGATTTCGAAAGTGGTTTCAGCAAATGCAGGACCGTATGTAATACCGTCACCATCGTAAGTTACAGATACTGTGTATGTACCTGCAGGTAATTGCCCTAAATCTAAAGTTGCGGTACCGTTTTCAACAGGAACTTCAGTTTCTTCACCATTGAATGAGATAGTTACATTACCTTCGGCGGAAATTGTTACAGTAATGATTTCATTGTCAAATACTGTGACATTTTCACCAGCAACAGTCATGTTTGCGTCAAATCCTAATGCGTATAATGTTTTATCAGCAACAGCGTAAATTATACCATTGTTGTCCATAGCTAACTGACCGGTTACTTTGGAACCTAAGTTGATAGTCCATAATAATTCACCGTCAGCGCTGATAGCTACAACATCACCAGCAGCAGTGCTTACATATACATTACTGTCAGCATCGAGAATGATACTTACTCCAGTGGAGTTGAGTTCATATACTAAGCTTTCACTACCATCAGTAGTGTCATATTTGTATAAAGTTCCGTTTGCGTTTACAGCATATAAGAATCCGTTTTCATTGTCAACAGCAAGAGTAGTGCCGATTGCATCACTTACAGTAGCATTCCATAAGATACCTTCTGTACTGATTGCATAAATACCGTTTAAAGTAGCATCTAAAATGTATGCAATATTATTTGAATCAATAACAGGTCTTCCAACACCATTAATATTGGTGTCACTGAATACAGTTGCACCGGTTGCGATGTTAACTATTTTGAAACCTTTTACTGTGTTAGCGTAGATGTATCCTAATTTATCGAATGATGGTGAAGCTTTAAGAGCTTGTGAACCATATCCTACACCAGTAATTTCAACAAGGAACAAGTTGAATCCGTAAGGTTCCCATTCATAACCGGTTTCATCAAAGACACTTATCCAGTAGTTACCTGACCATCCTTGACCGTCAGCAGGATATCCGTAATCAGTTGGAGTATAGATTCTTCCATCAGGACCTGTGATTGGAGCGAAATTACTTGAAGCGGACCAGAAGTTTCCGTTGATAGCTGCACCAGTGGTTGCATTGTAAATCATCATAGCGTTATGATATTGTGGAGCTAATACTAACTCATCTTTGTATAATGCAATACCAGCAGAACCGATTCCGCCAGACCATCTTAAAGTACCATTGCTTGTGAATGAATAGATTTTAGATCCGTCATTTACATAAATATTTCCTAATCCGTCGATGATAGCAGAGGAACGTAAATCACCGTTTAAAGCAGCTTCCCAAATGATTGAAACACAATCTTCACGGGTAGCATTAGCAATACCTGAGTTTTGTGGGTTTCCACCTACACTAGGCCATTGAGAAGTTCTAGGGATTTTAACTGAAACAGTTCCATTATTAGCAAGATAATTATCATCACCTTCATATGCAACAATAATATCATAGGTTCCAGGTTCTAATTTATCAAATGTTACACTGCCAGCACCATTTTCAATAGTACCTTCAGCAATAGTTTCATTGTTAGCGATTACAGTGAATTTACCTGTTGCATCGGAAAGAACATTATATGGGTAAACACTATCACCAATTTTCACATCAACCGCCATATCATCATCACTGACAACTACATTAGCAGATACACGAGGAAGAACAGTTAAGGAGAAAGTAGCGTTTACAGGATTATAAATATCATTACCAACAAAAGCAATGGCCATATTATAACTGCCTGAACTAATATCCCATAAATCTAATTCAAAACCATTATAGATATCATAGTTATTTTTACTTAATTCTTCATCATTTTTGTAAACTTTGAAACTGTTAGTGCCAACAGATATAGCAGTATTATTTTGAATAAGATTGAAATTGAAAAATGCAAATTCTTCCATTGAAATTTCTTCAGGAACGTTTTCAAATTCAACATCCAATTTAGCAATATCTACAGTAGCATTACCAGTTGCAGGCATGTATGCGTCATTACCTTCGAAAGTAGCAACGATAGTTTGGTTACCACCAGGAATAGTAGTAGTTAATTCTGCAACAGTTCCGTTAATAGCTACAGTAGTGTTTTTACCATTGATAGTGAATATTACATTACCTTCAGTGGTTTCGTTTAAGGTTGCAGTAATAGTAACGTTATCCAATACATTGTATTCTCCTTCAGAAACAGTAACTTCAATAGCTAATTCATTTCTGTAACCTATAGCGTAAAGAGTGTTTGCAGTTACTGCGTAAATTACACCATTGTTATCCATAGCCAATTGAGCTTTGACTGGAGCGCTTAAGCTTAAATTCCATAATAAGTTTCCTTCACTGTCGAATGCCCAAACATTACCTGCATCATCACTGACATAGACTTTACTGTCACCATCAACAATAATGGATGTTGCATTAGCACCGATGTTATATACTTCTACTTCTGCACCAGCATCATTTACATCATAGCTGAATAAAGTACCGTTTTGATCAACAGCATATAATAATCCGTTTTCATTGTCAATAGCCATTACAGAACCGATTCCATTGTTTACGGTTACATTCCAAACAATACCTTCAGCATTTAATGCAGTGATTGTGTTGTCATTACCGAAAA
>JAFUBV010000322.1 GCA_017460025.1 Methanobrevibacter sp.
CTATATCTGTTATTTGTTGGCGTTTTAGTATACGATAAGAAATAACCTTTTTTTACAGTTCATATATTTTAGAAATAATGTTTAACATATTATCCATATGAACTAATATTAATTTCGATATCAGATTAATATGGAGGTAAATGATGGATAAGAATGTTATTGGTATTTTATTATTTTTTGTTTTGTTAATTTTAATTATTCCTAGTGTTAGTGCTAATGAAATAAACGAAAATAGCACAAATGTTTATGAATTATCGGACGATGTTGTGTATTCTGATACTATCGATGATAATGGTTTTGTTCAAGCGGCTTCGGATACAGTGTATTTTAATGCATCTGTACAAAAAGATGGAAATGGCTCTGTTAATAATCCATATAAATATTTAAGGTCTGATAGGCTAAATAAAATATCCACAGCATATTTTGCAGATGGAGTATACAGATTGGATAGTTACAGGGGAATTTATTCTGATTTGGAACTGATTGGTCAAAGTGCTGAAAATACTATAATCAGATATGATGGAATGGCATTTTCCATTGGGGTTGATGCATCATTGTATGCTTGTAATATTACTTTTTTAAAATCTTCAATTCGTGATTTTGGTGTTTTTGTAGCTGAAGATTGTATTTTTAAGGATTGTGTAGCTGCTTATGTGGACACTTATGGAAACTCTTTCGGCGGTGCAATATACTGTAAATCCGGAGGAATTTCAAGCATTTATTCACCTGGTTCATTTTTGACAAACTGTACATTCATTGATAATTTTGCTCAGTATGGTGGAGCAGTTTATGTTGAAATAGGGGTTTTATCAATTTCCAATTCCAGATTTATTAACAATTCAGCATCTGCATATGGCGGAGCGGTTAGCTGTGAAGACGGAACAACTCTAATGGTTTATGATTCCTCTTTTGATGGGGATATTTCTTTGGATGATGCCGGAGGAGCAATCTACGGAAAGACTTATTAAATGATTATTTCATATTCTAATTTTTCAAACTGTCAGGCAATATTTGGTGGTGCAATCTGTAATTTAAACGGTCAGCTGGATATTTCATCATCCAGATTTAAAAACAACACTGCTTCATATGATGGTGGAGCAACATATTCAATGTATGGAAGGACAAGTATCGCAGATTCTGATTTTGAATCAAATTTAGCTTTAAATGGTGCCGGAATATTTATAGATAACTGTTCCAGTGCATCCATTAATTCAAATAAATTCGATTCCAATGTTGCTGTAACAGGAGCGGCATTATATTCTAATGCGAATTCCAGATTAACATATGTCTCAAACAAGTTTTCAAACAACACTGCATTAACTGACTGTGATTTCCATATTCAGGATAATTATCCTGTGGTTGTTGAAGGAAATGGAAACTATCATTTTGTAGGTAATTATTCAGATTGGGAAGGGGAACTTCCATCATATTATAACTTATTTGATGAAGGCCTGTCAACTCCTGTTCGTGATCAGCAGAATGGTGGAAACTGTTGGGGTTTTTCAGCAATTGGTGCTTTGGAATCATGTATCCTAAAAGTAGCTAATATGTCTTTGGATTTGTCTGAGGAAAACATTAAAAATCTTATTGAAATGTATTCCGCTTTCGGATGGATGAGAGATACGAATGAGGGAGGATATGATGAAATGGCATTCGCATACCTTGTCAGTTGGCTTGGACCAATTTTAGATGAATATGATGTTTATGATGATTATTCAACATTATCTCCTGTTGCAGACAGTGTTGTCCATGTTCAGGATTTCATCTTTGCTCCAATGAGACATAACTACACTGATAATGATGGAATTAAAAAAACAATTCTCAAATATGGTGCAATTTCAGCTGCATACGGTCATTCATCAGATTATTATAATCCTTCAACCTATGCATATTATTATCCTAATGACGGTTATGGAAATCATGCAATAACAGTTATCGGTTGGGATGATAACTTTTCAGCATCAAACTTTTTGATTACTCCACCTGGTGACGGTGCCTGGATTATCAAAAACAGCTGGAACGATACTTGGGGAGAAAATGGATGCTTCTACATATCATATTATGATGCAATTCTCTTTGATTTGGGCAATCCGGAATCTGCTTACACATTCGTGTTCACAAACCCAATCAATTTTACTAAAAACTATCAATATGATTATGCAGGTTTAACAGATTACTTAATAACCGGAAGACCATCAATGTGGTATGCAAATCAATTCAACTCAACAGGAAGGGATTATATTTCAGCATTTGCAACATACTTTGAGGATAACACGGATTTTGTTGCTTATGTTTATGTAAATGATGATCTGATGCTGACTCAATCAGGATCAAGCATTCCAGGATATCACACAATAAATCTCAATGAGTCAATACCTGTAAATGTTGGAGATACATTTAAAGTGTCTTTAAAAATCACAACTTCCCATTATGCCAATATTCCTATTTCTGAAAGCGTAATGTCTACAAGAACATATTATAAGCCTGGAGTTTCCTATATAAGTTTCAACGGTAAAACCTGGTTGGATTTATATAATTATACTTTCGGATATGGAACCCATTCATATTCATCTCAAGTTGCTTGTCTTAAAGTTTTCACGACCCTTAGAGATGATTCCAATACAACAATCAAGTTAAATGATACTTTTGCCAATGTTGGTGATGTAATTAACCTGTCTGCAATTGTAACAGATGAAGAGGGTGATTTGCTAAATTATGGAAATGTGACTTTCACCATAAACAATCAATCCTATGTCATGGATGTAATTGACGGATATGCTAATTTAACTTTAACATTTGACAGTGAGGCAACATTTAATGTTTCTGCTGTTTATAACTCTCTAAATTATTATTTGCATTCAAATACAACAGCATTAATCAGAATTTCAAAAATCATCACTCAAATTGCCATATCTGTTGACAATATCACTTATAAAGAAAGGTTAGTTGCTGATATTTCATTAAATGATGATATTTCATCAGATGTTACATTAAAAATACTTAATAAAACTTTTATGATTGATAAAAGTGGCATATTCATAATTAATGATACTTTTGACGCTGGAACTTATCTTGCTGCATTAACATTTTCCGGAAATGGCAAATATGTGAATTTAAGCAATTTCACATTATTCACTGTTTCACCAAGAAATGTTGCCATGAATGTAAGTATCATAAATTCAACAGATAGCGTTAATATAACAGCAAGATTCTCTGAAACTATTGATGATAATGTAACATTCATTGTTGGAAATGAATCCTATCAAATTAAAATCATTAATTCAACTGCGGAGTGTATATTAAATAATTTAGAAAATGGAAGTTATCCTGTATATGTTAATTTCACATCCAGAAATTATGAAAACCAGTCATATGATAATCAATTTGAAATTCTTAAAGAATATGAAATATACCTGCTAAGTGATGATTTGGAGAAATATTTCCATTCAGATAAAAGATTCAATATAACACTAATCGATTCGGATAACAATCCGTTGGTTAATGAAAAAATCATATTCGAAATTTCAGGCAGAAACTATACAAGACAAACCGATGAAAACGGATCAGCATCAATAGCTATAAACCTAAATTCGGGATTGTATAATATCACAACATATTACAATGATTCAATTTCTAAAACAAACACTATAAATGATTTAACAACAATTGAAAGTGAAAATCTTGTAAAATACTATAAAAACCAATCTCAGTTTGAAGTGACAATATGCGATAGTGAAGGAGAAATTCTAACCAATCAGGATGTCAGATTCAATATAAATGGAGTATTCTATACAAGAAAAACTGATGAAAGAGGTGTAGCTAAACTTAACATCAACTTGAATCCTGGAAATTATATTATAACCACTTTAAATAATGTGACCGGTCAGGAATTAAGTAACAATGTCACTGTCTTGTCAAAAATTGTTGAAAACAAAGATCTGGTCAAATATTATAGAAATGCATCACAATACACTGTAAAAGTCCTTGATGATACAGGAAATATCTTAAGCGGTGTAACTGTCACATTCAACATCAATGGGGTATTCTATCAAAGAACTACTGATGCTAATGGTGTAGCTAGTCTGAACATTAACTTAAATCCTGGAGACTATATTATCACAGCATCATATGACGGGCTTATGGTATCTAACAACATTAAAGTATTATCTACTTTAATTGCACAGGATTTGAATATGCGCTATCGTGACGGATCCACATTTGATGTTAAAGTTCTCGATGATTCTGGAAATCCTCTAAGCGGAGTCAATGTGACATTCAACATAAATGGTGTGTTCTATAATAGGGTGAGTGATGCTAATGCAATATCCAAATTAAACATAAATCTGATTAGTGGAGAATACATCATCACTTCATCTTACAACAATTTAAGCATTGCAAATAAGATTACTATTATTTAGGGAAATATTTTTTCCCTTTTTTATTTATTTTCACAACGATTTTTTTAAATCTTTAAAAATTTCTAATTTTGATTAATAACATTTATTTTA
>JAFUBV010000323.1 GCA_017460025.1 Methanobrevibacter sp.
ATTATTCTTATCAAGTTTAGAGGCTTTTATTGCATATTCCATAGCCTTTGGAAATACACCACCCATACGATAGACATAACCCAACAGTTCAGTGGCTTCAACGTGAGTGTAATCAATTGCAAGCAGTTCCTCCAGGAGTTCACGTGCCGTATCCAAATCTCCCTGATTGAACAGATCATAAGCTTCCTCATAAAGCGTGTCAACATCATCAAAGGATTTATCTGTCTCATTTTTTTCTGGACTTTTGTGAACAAATTCAGTGCTGGCCGGAGCAAACTGGAGTTTCTGCAATAATCCTGCAGCATTCTGATTTGAAGGACTTATCTTTAATGCTTTTCTTGCATAATACATTGAAACGTCTTCAATTCCCTGTTCATATAAAACATGAGCCATCAAAAGATTTGCATTCAAGTCATCTGCATCGACAGAGAGTATTTCATGGAGAATGTCCTTGGATTGGCTGTACAAGTGATCGGAATAAAGATTCAGTGCCTGTGAATATAAGTCTTCCTCTTCAATGACTGGAATTTCTTCAGTTTTTACCTGAGAATTATTCTTTAAAGTTTCATCAAGCATGTACTGCAAGATGTATTCTGTTGCCTTTTTGTGAAGAGGCTTGTTATCGTTTCCGCATTTAGGTGAATAGATGCATGACGGACATCCGTTTCTGCACTTGCATCCCTTGATTAAATCCAATGTGGATTTCAATAGCTCTACAAAAACATCAACCGCCTTTTCGCAGATTCCGATTCCGCCTTCATATCCGTCATATATAAAAATCGTTGCATCTTCTGTGTCCTTGTGATATGCCGTGGACATTCCTCCAATATCAAATCTGTCACACATCACCTGCAATGGAAAGAGCCCTATCAATGCGTGTTCGGCTCCATGAAGTCCTCCTTCAAAGACTTCATCGTCATCAGGATATAAATTCTTTAAGGTATCTTTTACGCTTTTTGGAATTGTAAACCACAGTCCTTTGGTTTTGAATTTAAGCGGCGGCAAGTCAAGCGCATACATGCCAAGAACCTTAGAATGCTGCATCTTTTTGTATTTATAATAATCCTTTTTAACGTTCAGCTCTCCAAAATGAATTGTCAACTCACCATACTGTTTTTTGAACTCCTTTGATACAACATTAACTTCTGTGTCGTTTAATACCATTGTGTGATAGTCGACATTTTTCTTTGAGACATTGACATAACCTGATTTCAAATTGACATTATCCACTGTGTAGGTTTCTCCCTTATTGATTAGAATTGCGCCCTGATGGGCTTCACGATATACTTGTGAACGTTCCATTGTCTCCAACAGACGGCCATTGTTCATAATCTTGAATTCCTCTGATGAAATCTGGTCAAGTGAATGGTCAAATGCAGGATTATCGTCATACTTGTATGTATAATTGCCCACTCTTGAAAGGTACAAGTCATCCCTTTTGACTAAAGTGTCCAAAACATCATCTGAAATGTTAAAGTATCTCATGGCCTCACCTTTCTTTAAAGGCAGTTCATTGGCCGCACACAACAGATGTGCTTCCTGTAATATAGGATTTGACAGGTCAATTATAGCCTTTTCCTGAGGTTTTGAGAAAAATGCCTTCGGATTGTTCATATAATATTGGTCAAGCTGGTTTTCAAAGGCAAGTAGAATTGCTAAAGACTTCTGATTGCTTCTTCCAGCCCTTCCGCTTTGCTGCCATGTAGACATCATTGTTCCGGGAAAGCCTGAAATGATAACGGCATCCAGAGAACCTATGTCAATTCCCAACTCCAATGCATTGGTACATGTAACTCCCAGATATTTGCCTGATTTCAATCCGTCTTCAATTTCACGCCTCTCTTCGGGACGATAGCCTGCCCTGTATGCGGCAATACGGGAATTGTCCAATTTACCGTCAGTCAGTTTTGCATCTTTTTTGGACCACATTGCAATCAGCTCCGTAATCTTACGTGATACTGTAAAGCATAATGTCTGGATGTTTTTAAGCATGAGATAACGGAAAATATCTGCTGTAACCACATGAATAGAAGGAGCAGAGGATACTGCAGAGTTTCTGTAATTTTTAAAAGGATTAAATAGGATAAAATCCTTTTCTCCACTTGGTGAAGTGTCATTGTCAACCAAAGTGAACTCTTCGCCAGTCAGTTTGTTTGCAAGCTCCAATGGATTTGCCAGTGTGGCGGAAGACAGTATGAATTTAGGATTTGAACCGTAAAAATTAGCTATTCTTTTAAGCCTTCTTATTAGAAAAGCCACATTTGAACCGAAAACTCCCCTATAGTAATGGGCTTCATCAATTACAATGTATTTCAGATTCTTATAGAATCTCTCCCACTGATGGTGCCATGACAAAATCAGATGAAGCTGATACGGATTTGTCAAAATCACACGTGACTTTTGCCTGATTGAGTATCTCTGGGATTTTGGAGTGTCCCCGTCATATGTTCTGGGGTTGATTTTAATATCCAAATCCTTTTCCAAATCCTTTAAAACATTCAGCTGATCATTTGACAGGGCCTTTGCCGGATAAATGTAAAGGGCGGTTGCCTTATCATCCCCAATTAATGAATCCATAATCGGCAAATTGAAAGCCAAAGTCTTGCCTGAAGCGGTTGTAGTTGTCAGAATAACATTCTCATCCCTTTTTATGGCTTCATAAGTATCTGATTGATGCTCATACAATTTAATTTCCTTTAAATCAAGATACTCTATGATTTTGTCATTTAAATCAGGTATTTTTTTGAAACTGGCTTTTTTTGCAGGGATTGTTTCGACATGGGCAATGTAATCCCTAAACCTGACATCGTTTTTAAATGCATCAATCGGAGAATCTAACATAATAATCATTAAAAATA
>JAFUBV010000324.1 GCA_017460025.1 Methanobrevibacter sp.
ACTCTCAATCTGGTACAATTTGCACAGAATTTAGAGTTATCAACAGGTTTTACTACTTCGATTTCTCCACCGTTAATGTAATATTTTTTACGGCCTTGCATAAATTCACGTTCTTTTACTTCATCAGCTATATCAGATAATCTTTCTTCAACCATATCTAATTTGTAGTGGTATTCTTTTGAGAATTTATCGTCATCACAGTTTTCGCTTTCAATCAATTCAATCAATTGTAGCACCATATTGTTATCCTTACAGAAGTTGTACATGTCCTTTATTTCATGTTCGTTTATGTCTTTCATGATAACCATATTGATTTTAACCGGATAAAGACCAACTTCCACACTTTTCAGGATACCTTTTTTGGCTGCATCAAGATAATCCTTTTTGGCAATGAACTGATAAGTTTCAGGATTCAAAGTATCTAAACTTACATTAACCCTATCAAGTCCGGCCTCTTTTAAATCCTTAGCATATTTTTCAAGTAAAATTCCATTTGTAGTTATTGAAATGTCATTAAAGCCAATGCTGCTTATCTTTGAAATGATTTCAACAATGTCTTTTCTGATTAATGGCTCTCCACCGGACAATCTTATTTTTCTAACTCCTATTCTTTTTGCAATCTGACAGATTTTATGTATTTCATCAGGAGTCATTTCATTTTTTGATGATATCATGCCATCGTGGTGGCAGTAAATGCAGTTTACATTGCACCTGTTTGTCAATGTTATTCTTAGTGAAAGTATCGGCCTGTCATATTTGTCTTTTACTACTCTTTCGCTCATGATCATACTTCCACATTAATTTTTATTTCATTAATTTCTTCATCTATTTTTAAGCTATTTACCATAGCAAAAATACTTTCTTTTAAAATACCGCAAGTGAACTTATTAATGTCGATTTCGGCATCGTTAATCTTAAGGTAAATGTCTGCATTATATAATTCTTCATTTTCGATGCCTTTGATTTCAACACTGATTTTTTCAACATTTTCTTGAGTTTTCAGGGATTTTACCATTCCTTTAATGGAATTTGAAATGATGTCTTTTACAAAACGGTTTATTTCAAGGGATTTTTGATTTATGAATATTTCACTGCTTGAATTATCATTTTCTACATTATTTTCATTATCAATCAATAATTCAATTTTTCCGATATTTTCAACACCATAATCTTTAATGTTTAATGTGTTGATGATTCCGAGATTTACCTGTCTGATGTAATCGCTGACAAATCTGTTAAGGCCAATTACTTTACCATCAATAGACAGGTAACTTGTCACATCATCCAAATCTTCGGTTTTAATGTTTCCTTCACGGATTTCCTGTGCTATTGACTCACCATCATTGTATCCGCAATTTTTCTTGAATAGTGTATCAATGATGTCATGTCCTTTTTCTTCAATCAAATCTGCCAGTTCACTCACTCCTTTTTCGGTTATGGTAAATGAATCAACCTGTTTGATTGTGTAGCTGTCAACAACATCGCTTGAAGTAGCTATTTTAGGATAATTGTATGTTTTATAGCCTTCAATTATTACAAAATCAAAATCATCAAAGTGTTTGAGCAGATATAATATTCTGTTCAGGTCATGTTCTTTTCTGGCATTGAAAAAAGTGGTTGATCCAACACCTACAACCAAATTCGCTCCTGCCTGCTTATGTTTCCAGGTGTCAGTATTCTCCTTATCCATTTCTATGGAGTGGTGTGAATGCTTTATTGAAGCAACATTATATCCTCTTTTTGCAAGCTCTTCGATAACTTTAACTGTTAGCGATGTCTTACCTGTATTTTTTCTCCCGACAATTGAAACAATTTTCATTTCATAATCCCCTGTTATGTAATAATATTATATTCTTTTAATTATTAATAGATTAATATGTGTAGTTACTACACCTTTTAGGATAACCTAAAATTTTATGGTGATTTTTCCCATTTTTGTAATACTTTTAATTTGAAATAGTATTACTAATATTTTTCAAAAGTGGCCAAATATTTAAGATTATTTAATTTATAATGATTTATTTTTCTAATATTAATCAAATTTTTGTATTTTTAAAAATTAAAGCTTTTTGAGATTTAATTTTTTACTATACTTTATTTTTATTAATTATCAAATTTTAAAATGTGTAGTATTCCCACAGTTATATAAAAAACTTTCTACTTAATTCTAGTAGGCAACTATATTTATATAAGAAAACATATGTGTAATCATTACACATGGTGGTTCAAATGCCGAAGCATATTGCATCTGGTTTGAAATATCTGGCTGCGGTTAAATTAAAAGAAGCTGGTGAAAGTCACCAGGCAATTGCTGACGAGTTAGGAATTGATAGATCCACTGTATCACATTATTTGAATGGCAGAAACTTATCCTGGAATTCAATTGATGTTGCAAGGACTATCACTGAATTAACTCCCAGGGATTTTTTAATAATGACCAATGCGGTATTTGATGAACCAGAACAGAGTCGAAAAATTGTGAATATTTGCCGAGAGAAAAACTATGAAGCAATTATTGAAGATTCCTGTATTGGTTGCGGCTTATGTGTAAATGTGTGTTCTATGAAGGCTATTAAATTAGAATCATTAAAAGCACATACAAACTCCGTACTATGTTGTGGTTGTCAGCTATGTAAAGATGAGTGCCCAACTGATTCAATTAAAATTTTGGAGATTTAATAATGATAAGAAATTTGAAAGAAGTTAATGACAATAACTTTGACATTACAAGGTCAGCGGAGGAAGTAAGAAATTTATCTTTCAAAGATCATGTCTGTATAGGATGTGGAATTTGTGAGTCTACTTGTCCTGTTGGCGCAATTACATTGAATGAGATTGCTATTGACTCTCGTGTTCAAGTAGCAAATAATGTCTACTTCAGTGGTCATGAAAAAATCGCACAGAATTTCCATGACGAATTTGATGTTCAAAGAATTAGTATTAATGAAGACAAATGTGTATTATGTGGTATGTGTAGTGGATTATGTCCTGTTGACGCATTAATCTTAACTATTGATGGTGTACCTATCAGTGAAATTGATGCATATCCTCATTACAATGCATTTTCCGAAATCGACGACGATGAATGTATCTATTGTAAAAGATGTGAAATTGCATGTCCACGTGATGCTATCGTAATTGACAGAACATTACCAGACCGTGCAGATTTAGTAACCGGTGAAATTGAAGTAAATGATGATGATTGTATTTACTGTGGTGTATGTGAAGAATTATGTCCTGCAGAAGCAATTGTTGTTGACAAAGAAACTGGTAGAGAATCTATCGAAATCAACACCGACAAATGTGTTTACTGTTTAGTATGTAAAAAAGCATGTCCTACTAACGCTATTAAAGCATTATGTAGAATTTGTTCATACGGTGAATACGATATTGACCTTTCAAAAGCTGTTGTTAAAGGTAACTCAGTTATTGACAGTGAACTTTGTGTATACTGTGGATGGTGTGAAGGAGTCTGCCCAACTGACGCAGCAAAAGTTAAAAAACCATTCGAAGGTACAATTGAAGTTGATCAAGAAAAATGTCAAGCTTGTGGTGCTTGTGTAGATATTTGTAAATGTAATGCATTAGCATTCCCAGTTTCAACTGGTCCAGGTTCAAGATTAGATCACATTGTTGCAAGCCCAGAATACTGTGTAAGTTGTAAAGCTTGTGCAAAAGCTTGTCCTAATGGTGCTATTACTGTTAAAAGAACTGCTGTTGATCACACTCCTACAAATTCAGCAACTTGGACAGATGCTTTAAATGCAATTAAAGACTAGGTGATTCGATGGAACTTAAAGTAAATCAAGATAATTGTTTAGGATGCGGAATTTGTGTAATTGCTTGTCCTGTTAATGCAGCTATCAGTCCAGAAAATGCTGGTGGTAATGGTGCAAAAACTGAAGAAGTAGTTATCATGGTAGAAAATGGGTTTATTAAACTTTTCAGTCCAGATAAATGTGAATTATGTGGAACATGTCAAATGTTTTGCCCAGTAAATGCTATATGGTTAGAATAGGGGGAATAATTGTGCATTATGCTAATACTTATTTAGAAAAACCAGTAGTACCTGATGTAAAAATTACAGGTGAAGGAAGTACAGATGTCCTCAAATGTATGTTAAACACTGGATCTGATATCTATCAAGGTGCATGTAAGAAAAGAGGTTCCACTTTAAAAGAAGAATATAAAAACGCTTCCGGAACTTGTTATATGGATCCAAGAGATATGGCAAAATTAGGTGTAAACAATTGGGATACTGTTTTAGTAAAAACTGATTTTGGTGAAGTTGTTGTAAACTGTGCTGTATCAAGAGATGCACCTCACGAAGGTACTGTATTCATTTGTAAAGGACCTTGGGCTAACACTGTTGTAAGTCACGATACTTACTGCTGTTCAGACCCTACTTACAAAGGTATTAAATGTACTGTTGAAAAAACAGACAGAGAAGTTTTACTCATGGCAGATTTAATGAGATGGGTATACAAAAAATATGTTGATGAAACTGATGATGATGTTGTTGAAAACATGGAATCATTAGGAGAATTACCAGTTTACAAAGGACGTAAATGGGAGGAGTTGATTGATCATGACTTATGAACAACCTGTAACTGATTACGATTACATTGTTGAAAATTGTACCTGTGCATTTTGTGGATGTAACTGTGATGATTTAGATTACTTAGTAAAAGACAATCATGTAGTTGCAGTAAGACACGCATGCAGACTTGGAGCAAGTAAAATCATGGAAGATATGGACCAAAGATTACTTGTCCCAATGATTAGGGATGAAAATGGAGAACTTATGGAAGTAGATTGGGATACTGCTTTAGATAAAGCTGCTGAATACATCGCTAACTCCGTCAGACCTGTATTCTACGGTTGGTCTGAAACTTCTACCGAATGTATGAAAGAAGGAGTAGCTTTAGGTGAATATATTGGTGCAGTTTTAGATAACCAAGCAACTATCTGTCACGGTCCTTCCCTACAAGCTGTACAAAACGCAGGTTACCCTATCCAAACTTTAGGTGAAGTACAAAACAGAGCAGACGTTATCGCATACTCTGGAAGTAACGCAATGAACTCTCACCCAAGACACATGGCAAGATATGCTGTATTCTGTCGTGGATACTTCAGACAAAGAGGAAGATTCGACAGAACTGTTATTACCATGGATCCAAAATTCTCAGACACTGCAAAATGTTCTGACAAATGGATTGGATTTGAACAAAACGGTGACTACGGTTTCTACAACGCAATTAGGGCTGTATTAAGAGGAAAAGAATTATACCAAGATGTAATCTCTGGAATTCCTAAAGAAGATATTTACGAATTAGCAGAAGAAATGAAAAACGCTGAATTTGGTGTTTTATTCTTCGGTTTAGGATTAACTCACACTTTATCCAAACAAAGAAACATCGATATTGCTATTAAAATGGTTCAAGACTTAAACAGATTCAGTAAATGGGGTCTTACTCCAATGAGAGGACACTTTAACGTAAACGGTTTCAACATTTTCATGGCATTCGAATGTGGATTCGCTTTCGGTGTTGACTACTGTAGAGGTTACCCAAGATATATGTTAGGAGAAACCAACACTATCGATTTATTAGTAAGAAAAGAACCAGACTGTTTCATGGTTATTGCAGCTGACCCAGGTGCTCACTTCCCTAACGGAGCAAACCAACACTTAGCTGACATTCCTGTTATTCAAATCGATATTCACTGGGGTCCATCAACTGAACTCGCTGATGTAGTATTACCAGGTTCATTCATTGGTGTAGAATGTGCCGGTACCAGTTATCGTATGGATGGAGTTCCTATTTACATGAAAAAAGCTATCGACAAACCAGAAACCTGTCGTGATGACGAATGGATTGTCCGTGAATTGAAAGAAAGAGTAATGAAACTCAGAGAAGAGCCAAACGTAGCTCCAAAATTTGTGCCAAATCCAAACGCACTCTAAAGGTGATATAATGGAATATATTCTTAAAAATGGTATTGTCTACGACCCTGCTAATGAAGTTAATGGGGAACAAATGGATGTTATGTTCAAAGATGGTATTATTGTAGATGAAGTATCCTCAGATGCAAAAGTCTTAGACGTTACCGATAAAATAGTCATGCCAGCAGGTGTTGACCCTCACGCACACGTTGCAGGTCCTAAATTAGTAGTAGGAAGATTATATAGGCCTGAAGATTCCAGAAGAGGTGTTACTCAAAAAACTAAAGTATTAAGATCAGAATCTGGTTTCTCTATCCCAAGTTGTCCTGCAACCGGTTACAGATACTCAAGATTAGGTTACGGTACTGTTGTAGAAGCAGCTATGCCTCCTCTTGAAGCAAAACACACTCACGAAGAAATTGCAACTATTCCTCAATTAGACATTCCAGCTTTACCATTATTCGGTAACAACTGGTTCGTAATGGAATATGCAAAAGAAAATAATATTGAAGACATTGCAGCATTTATTGCAGCATGGTTAAAAATCTCAAAAGGTTACGGTGTTAAAATCGTAAACCCATGTGGAAGTGAAGCATGGGGTTGGGGTATGAACGTACACGGTTTCAACGACAAAGCACCATACTTCGATGTAACTTCCAAAGAAGTTGTAATTGCTTTAGCAAAAGCTAACGAAATGTTAAACTTACCTCACTCTATCCACATTCACCCTAACGACTTAGGTCACCCAGGTAACGTACCTACAACCTTAGAAACCATGGATGCTATGGATGGAATTAAAAAAGGTAAAGGCGCAGCTGAAATCAGAGACCAAGTTATGCACATGACTCACTTGCAATTCCACTCCTACTTAGGTAACAGTTGGAGAGATGTAACTTCCGGTGCTGAAGAAGTCGCTAAACATTTCAACAAAAAAGACAACATTACTTGTGATATTGGTCAAGTAACTTTCGACGAAACCACTACTATGACTGCAGACGCTCCTATGGAATACGACTTATTCAAATTATCCGGTCTTAAATGGACCAACAAAGATATTGAATGTGAAACTGCAGCTGGTATCATTCCATGTATCTACTCCAAGAAAAGTCCTGTTAGTACCTTACAATGGGCTATCGGTCTTGAATTATTCTTGTTAATTGAAGATCCATGGAGAGTATGTTTAACTACTGACCACCCTAACGCAGGACCATTTACCAGATATCCTAGAATTATCTCTTGGTTAATGAGTAATGAGAAAAGACAAGACATGTGTGACAATGAAGTTCACAAATGGGTACACAAAAGAACTCTTCTCCCAACTCTTGAAAGAGAATACGATTTCTACGATATTGCAACTATTACAAGAGCTGCTCCAGCTAAAATCTACGGATTC
>JAFUBV010000325.1 GCA_017460025.1 Methanobrevibacter sp.
AATGCTGACTTTCATTTTATTGTTGAGTTTCCAAAAGATAATATAATGGATGTTGTCAGACCAAAAGGTAAGGATTACATTCTCATTGCGTGTGCAACCCAAGTGTCACCTCAGCATCTAAATTTAATGAATACAAGTTCACCTAAAGAAAGAAGTAATTTTCTTTTGGATGTTAACATGTCACTTAACCAATTTTTAGTTGATGTTCAGTTAACAGTTGATCAGTCCACTAACCTATTGCAGCAATATGTCATCACTTATCAGATTTTTGATGATGGATTAAGTAAAAATAATCTATATGATGCATTAAAAAGAGTTTTTAAGGCTAAAATACAATGTGTATGGCTAATCGAAAGAACATTTGGTACCATCAGCAATAATATTTCAGAACCTTCAAATGAAAATTCAATGTTCATCTAGAGAGACAGACATGTATTTCAAGTGAAAGTCAAACGAAGGTATATTTTGAATGAAGAGGTATATTTCAAGTGTAAAAACACTTGAAAAACACCTTAATTTTTTTTGCTTCAAATTCAATTTTAAGAAATATTTGCTCTTATTTTTTGATTTAAAGAATTTTTAAAAAAATTAATTTTTTGTTTACACTTGAAATGGTTGTCTCGATTTCGCGCCGCTTGAAAAACATGTTACACTTGAAACATACCTCCCTCTCTGGAATGACAAATCGTGATAGTTATATGTAAAATTTTTTCGTTTTGCTCATTTGAGATTAATACATAGCTGTAATGCCTTTATTTTACATTTGAAATGCTACTCTTTTAATTGAAATGGTACTCTATTTTTGTTATTTTTTTAAATTTCTAATATCGTTAATTTTTAAAAACAAATACTTTTTATTCAATATTTTTAATGAAATAAAAGTAATGAACACTTTATGAGTTTATTTAGCCATTTATATTAATTTGATTTTTAAAATTTTTCAAGGTCATTATACTATTACAATCAAAAAGTTTATTTAAGAGCTTGTTTATATATTAACACTGGAAATTATACTTATGTTATTTTTCTATTTTTTATAACTTTTTTATGGTGAGGAAATGGGGAATATTTTTGAAAAAGATAATATATTTGAAGGCATACAAAAGGAAAATGTCATATTTAAGGATAAGAAACCTTTGGACCACAGATATTTACCTGAAAGATTATTGCACAGGGAAGATCAGGTAACTCAAATTGCAAGATATTGGGTTGATGCACTAAATGATGTAACACCAGCCAACATTACCATTTACGGTAAAACAGGTACTGGAAAAACTGCTGCTGCTAAATTTGCACGTTCCCAACTTTTGGAATATTCAGCAGACCAGGATGTTTTCATCAAAATAGAATACATCAGATGCACTGATTACACCACTGAATATCAGGTTATTGCACAGTTATGTCAAAAGCTTGGCCGTGATGTACCGCACAGGGGATGGACAAAGGCTGAAGTTGTAAACACTTTCCGTGATATTTTCAGAACAAATGCATTCGGTAAAAAGCTTATTTTAATTGTTATTTTAGATGAGATTGATATCCTGTTGAATAAGGACGGGGATGGAATTTTATATACATTGACCAGGACGGATAATGTTTCAATTTTATCAATCAGTAATTTCCTTGATTTTAAAGGTCTAATCAAATCAAGAGTTACCAGTAGTTTGAACGATAAGGAAATTGTTTTCCCTCCTTATGGAGCAAATCAACTAACTGACATTTTAAATGAAAGGGCTGAAATGGCTTTCAATGAAGGAGTTGTTGAAAGTGATGTAATACCATTATGTTCAGCTATGGCTGCAAAAGAGGAAGGGGATGCAAGATTCGCTTTGGATTTACTTAAGACATCAGGTTTTATAGCTGGCGAAGAAGGATCCAAAACCATTAAAAGCGAACATGTAAGAAAGGCTAAAGACAGAATAGAACATGATAAATTTGTTGATGTTGTTAAAACACTTCCAACTCAACAGCAAAGAGTTTTGGAAGCTATCTTAAAATTAACTAATGAAAAAGAAGAAATAACCTCCGGTAAATTATATGAAGCATATACAGAGGTCTCCAAAAAGGATACTGTTACTTATAGAAGGATATTTGACTTCATCAATGAGCTTGAAATGTTAGGAATTATTTCTACCAATACCATTTCACGCGGACGTGGAAAAGGAAGAACAAACATTATTAAACTTCAATGTGATGAAGACTTGCTTGAATCAAGTTTATATTCATCTAATATTTAGGGTTGTTTTTAATCAATGTTTTTAATATTGCCATCCTCACAGGAACAGCATTGGCTGCTTGGGTGAAATACTTATTGTATTTGGTATCATCCACATCACCAGATATTTCATCTATTCTAGGTAAAGGATGCATGACAATCAAATCCTTACCTTCCAACATCTTTTTGTTGATGATATAAGCACCTTTTATTTCTAAATAATCTTCAATGTCTGCAAAGCGTTCCTTCTGTATTCTTGTAACATATAAAACGTTTACCTTATCGATAATGTCATTGATGTTTGATACTTCGGTATATGACATGTTCATTTTATCCAGGTCGTGAAGAATTTCCTGAGGCATTTTAAGCTTTTCAGGTGATACGAAGTAAAGCTCAACATTATCATAAAGGCATAATGCATTAGCTAGGGAATGTACTGTACGTCCGAATTTTAAATCACCAATCAATGCTATTTTTAAGTTATCAATTGAACCGATTTCTTTTTTTATGGTATATAAATCAAGTAATGTCTGTGTCGGATGCTGACCTGCTCCATCACCTGCATTGATAACAGGAACGTCCACTATATCGGAAATGAACTTTGAAACTCCTTCCAGTTCATGTCTTATTACAAGCGCATCGCAGTATCCTTCAAACATTTTTGCTGTATCTGCTATGCTTTCACCTTTTGACACGCTTGATGAACCGCTGCTTTCAAAACCAATACATTCACCACTCAAACGTTTCATTGAAGTTTCAAATGACATTCTTGTTCTTGTAGATGGTTCAAAAAACATTAAACCTAATATTTTTCCTTTCAATTCCTCTGATATTTCTTTTGATTGGGCAATATCCTCTAGTTTGGACGCTTCATTTAAAATATAATCAATGTCAGATCTTTCAAAGTCTTTAATTGATATTATGTTTTTTAATTTGAAAATTTTAATCAACCCTTTAATTAATTTATTTTTAATCTATATTTCATTAATGTTATCATTGATTTTTGAATATTATATTAATATTCTGTGAATTTCAGTTAATATTTATCACATGATTTTGATTTTCATGTTTAATTTTTAACCGTTATTTTAATTAAATTAATAGTTAAATTATTCTTTCAATAGGCACAACCAGAATGTCTTTTGCACCTGCATTTCTCAAGTCATTTACCAGTTCAAACACCTGGTCTTCATCAATTACAGCCTGAATAGCTACAGTTTTTTCTTTTGATAATACTTCTGAGACTGTCGGACCCTCCATTGAAGGCATAAGCTTTCTGACTTCATCCAAATCCTTATTTTTAACGTTCATCATAATGAGTTTTTTACCGAAAGCATCAATTACTCCTTTTATGCTTCTGTTCACGGCTTCAACCAATACCTTTTTCTCTTTCAATGAATTTTCGTTGGTTATTAAAACGATTGAACTTTCAAGGATTGTATCAATTATTTTCAAGTGATTCATTTTTAAAGTAGTGCCTGTACTGGTCAGGTCTGTAATCAAATCGGCAACACCAATGAATGGAGCGATTTCAGTTGATCCGCTTAATTTAACGATTTTAGGAGTTATATTATTATCCTGCAAATATTTTTTTGTTAATGTTGGAAATTCAGTTGCTACAGTCATATCTGATGTCACATCATCAATTGAATTTATTTTAGAATCTTCAGGGGAAGCTAAAACCAGTTTTGTCTGTCCGAATGCTAAATCGAGCAATTCAATAACTTCACTTTCGCTTTCTTTAATCAGGTCTATTCCTGTAATTCCCATATCTACAATGCCATCAGATACGAATTCTGGAATATCAGAGGCTCTAGCAAACATTATGTCAATATTTTTATTATGAGTCTTTGAGATTAATTGTCTGTTATTATTATCTTTTAGGCCTAATCCAGCTTTTTCTCAGATATCTATTGATGGATTACTTATTCTTCCTTTAGATGGAACTGCAATTTTTAATTTCATCTCAACACCAATTTCTTCTTTATATAATATTTTTAATTAATATGTTTAAAATACTTTTATTAATTATTATTTTTTTAGGTATTCCTTAATATTTCCAAAATATTTAAATATATAATGTTAATATAAAGTTATTTAGCTTATGATTATTTGATTTTAGTCATAAGGTACTGATTGAATTTTAGTGAGGTGAAAAATATGGCAGAAATACCAAAAGCTCCTATTGCTAGAATCATTAAAGATACTGGTGCTGAAAGAGTTAGTGAAGATGCAAAAGTTGAATTAGCTGAAGCATTAGAAGAAATCGCACGTAATATTGCTATTAAAGCTAACGAAGCTGCAAAATTAGCAAAACGTAAAACTATTAAAGCTGAAGATATTAAATTCGCAGTAAACGAATTAGACTTATAATCACTATAAGTCATTACTTTTTTTATTTTTTGAAATATGCAATTTCATATATTCTAAAAGATTAGATGATTTCAATAAAAAGGATAGCAGTTTTGTTCAAAAGCTATCAGATAAATTTTAAATATCAAATAAATATATAAAATAATAAATGACAATGACAAAAATTAATTAAATCTTTTTTTCAACGATTAAACAAGTTTGAAAATAGGAAATAAATTAATAATTGTAAATTGCATAACCGCTGAAGGACGGTGCAGTAAAATCTTTTCCAAAAAATATAATTTTTTTGGTTTGCGAATCCTCTTCTACAAGACGAGAAGGTTCAATTTTTAGGGTGTTATTTATGGCTGATAATACGATTTTAATTAAAAATGCATTGATTTTAAATCCTGATGTTAATTACGAAGGTAAAAAGGATTTATTGATTAAAAATGATTTGATCTGTGAAATTTCAGATAATATATCACAAGAAAATGTAGACAAAATAATTGATGCAAGCGATAAGATTTTACTTCCTGGTTTTATTAATACACATACCCATTTGTCAATGACATTATTCAGAGGACTTGCTGATGATTTGAGTCTTGATGAATGGCTAAATGATAACATATGGCCAATGGAAGCAAATCTTAATGGTGATTATTGTTATATTGGAGCTCTCCTGGGAGCTGTTGAACTGATTAAATCAGGTACCACCACTTTTTCAGACATGTACTTTTACATGGAAGATGTTGCAAAAGCTGTTGAAGAATCTGGAATAAGAGCTTTGTTATCTTATGGAATGATAGATTTTGGTGATGAGGAAAGGAGAAAATCTGAAATTGAAGAGAACATGACCTTATTTAAAAATTGTCATGATACAGCTGACGGAAGAATTAAGGTATTTTTAGGACCACATTCACCATATACAGCTTCAGAAGAACTTTTAAGAGAAGTCCGCAAACTGGCTGATGAAAATGGAATAAAAATACATATTCATGTAAGTGAAACTCAAAAGGAAATTGATGATGTTTCAGCAGAAAAAGGATTAAGGCCATTCGAATATTTGGATTCAATAGGATTTTTAGGACCTGATGTTATTTGTGCTCACTGTGTATGGCTGAGTGATGATGAAATTGAGATAATTAAGAAAAATGATGTTAAAATTTCACATAATCCATGCAGTAACATGAAATTGGCTTCAGGAATAGCGCCTGTATCAAAATTGCTTGAAAATGATATTTGCGTTTCTATTGGAACAGATGGTGCATCATCAAACAATAACTTGGACTTGATTGAGGAATTGAAAACTGCCAGTTTACTTCAAAAGGTTTCAACTCTTGATCCTAAGGTCCTAACATCCGATGAGGCATTGGCCATGGGAACAATTAACGGTGCAAAGGCTTTAGGTTTGGAAGATGAAATCGGAAGCATTAAAGTCGGCAAGAAAGCTGATTTAATATTGATTGATACAAATAATGCCAACATGGTTCCGGACAGTTCTAACTTAAGTTCCAATGTTATTTATTCCGCAAACGGATCTAATGTAGACACTACAATCTGTAATGGTAAAATATTAATGGAAAACAAGAAATTAACTACATTGGATGAGCAAGAAATTTATGAAAAAGCAAGAAAAGCAATTGATGAGCTTAAAAAAGCTCTCTAATTTTTTTTTATCTTGCTTCAAATTTTATTTTATTTGTATTTAAAACGATACTTCTTTTCCAGGCGTCATTGCTTTCAGGAAAATCACTTCTAAAGTGAGCGCCTCTGCTTTCACGACGCAATATTGCTGATTTGACAACCAGAATACAGATTTCAACCATATTAATTACTTCTAAAGCAGTCATTAACTCACTGTTATACTGGTTCTTATCAGACACGCCAATGTTATCCAAATCCTTTTGCATTTCCTGCAGTTGCTTAAGAGCTTCGTTTAAGGTTTTTTCTTCACGTACAATAGCTACTTTTTCCCACATTAACTTTTTGATGTTTTCCTTAAATTCGGAAGCTTTAATGGATCCCGGTTTTATCAATCCTTCAATTCTTTCCTTTTCAGCTAAAAACATTTCCTCGTTAACATTAAGTTCACTTTCTTTAGCTGCTTTAGCTGCACTTTCACCAGCTATTTTTCCGAATACCTGAGTATCCGCCAGAGCATTTCCACCTAAACGGTTGGCTCCGTGAACTCCGCCACAGACCTCTCCGCAGGCAAAGAGATTAGGAAGCGATGTTGAAGCATCAGTATTTATTTTAATACCGCCCATAAAGTGATGTGCTGTTGGAGCAACTTCTATCGGTTCATTTTTAATGTCAACGCCAACATTTTCAAACTGCAAAACCATAGTTTCCAGTTTTTCATCAATCAAATCGTCATCAAGATGTGAAATGTCAAGATAGACTCCGCCGTGTTCGCTGCCTCTCCCTTCGATGATTTCCTGATAGATTGATCTTGCAACAACATCACGTGTTGCCAGCTCCATCTTTTCAGGTGAATATTTGGCCATGAAACGTTCGCCGTCTTTATTTAATAGCTTACCGCCTTCGGCTCTTACAGCTTCTGTCACTAAAACTCCTTTTTTGGATTCAGGCGTTACCATTCCTGTAGGGTGGAATTGAACCTGTTCCATATCAATGAGGTTTGCACCAGCCCTGTATGCTATTGCAAAGCCGTCCCCGTTTTTCTGAAAGGTATTGGAAGTTACAGGGTATAGCTGGCCGGCTCCACCGCTTGCAAATATCACAGCTTTTGCCTGGAAATAAATAATGCTTGAATCCTTTAAGTCAAATCCGGTTGCTCCTATTACCTGGAGGCCGTCCTGAACCAAAGAAGTAATCATAACCTCTTCAATGCACTCAATGTCTCTTCTGATAATCTCTTCTTTCAATGCATTTAAAAGTTCAGCACCCGTTCTGTCTCCTTGGAAGCATGTTCTTCTGTATGTCTGACCGCCAAATGGCCTTTGTGCAATTTTACCGTTTTCTTGTCTTTCAAACAATGCACCATAGTTTTCTAAATCAATCAGTCTTTTAGGAGATTCATTGACTAATATATTGACCAGTTTTTCATCATTCAGATAGCTTCCGCCTTTTAATGTATCCTTAATATGGGCATCAATAGAGTCTTCTTCATCAACAGCCTTAAAAACTGCATTATATCCTCCTTCAGCCATTCCGGTACAACCTGATCTGAATGATAGTCCTTTTGATACAATTGTAGCCTTAAGACCGGCATCATCAACTTCAATAGCAGCCCTTGAACCGGCTCCACCGGACCCTACAATTAACACATCTGTTTTAATTTTTTTAACTTCCATTTTAATACCTTTCATCTGATTTGTTAATAATTATCTTTGTTTTTAATAATTAATATAAATATGTTAATGTAATATAATCATAGAGAGGTTATTAGATGAAACTTAATGGTGAAGTAACAACGGGTTTGGGAAAAGCGGCATTTTTCCTTTCACAGGAATTTTATGTTAATAATTTTATCAGAAATTGCGGTTTTAAGCCATATCCAGGAACATTGAATATTATAGTGCCTGAAGAGTATTTAGACCAAATAAATGAGGTAAAAGACAACTGTAAAAATATTATTAAGCCTGATGAAGGTTTTGTTGCTGTAAAATACATTAAAGCTATTTTAAATGATGAAGTTAATGGTGCAATAGTGTTTCCGGCAAAAACCCAACACACCGAAAACTATCTGGAATTCATTGCTGAGAAGAAATTGAGAGACGAGCTTAATCTTGATGACGGCGATATTGTAAGTATTGAATTTTGACCTATTTTTAGATAAATTTAAATATATTAATATGACATATTATTATATCATTAATATATAATTATTCAGGTAATTAAAATGGATAAAAATATTAGTAGACTTAAACAATTACGTAAAAATCATGGATTTTCTCAAAAACAAGTAAGTAATTATTTAGGTATAGATCAAAGTAATTTATCTAAAATTGAAAGGGATAAACGAAATTTAAATTTGGATTTATTAGATAAACTTTGTTTACTCTATAATTGTTCTCCTGAATATATTTTAGGTGAATCTGATGAATATAATGAGCCTAAAATTGCTTTTAGAATTGATAGAAATGTTGATTTAAATGTGATTGCTAAAATAAATGAAACAATGAATTATTTAAAATTACTTAGAGAATTAAATGAGGAGTAATCTAATGTTAAAAAACAATATTGATGATTTAGCATTGAAACAAAGAAGAAAATGGGGTATTGATAGTTATTCTCCTTTGAATGTTTTTTCTATTGCTTTAGATAATATTAATAATTTAACTATTCAATGGTTAGAAATGGACCAATTTATCAGTGGATGTTGTTCAAAAAATAGTACAGATTATTTGGTTTTAATTAATTCAACTCAGTCTAAAGGCAGACAAAATTTCACTTTTGCTCATGAATTATATCATTTGCTCCATGAAAAATCAGACGGATGGATTGTTTGCACTGACAATATTAATATTGAGAGTGAACTAAATGCTAATAATTTTGCATCTTCATTATTAATGCCTGATTGTGCATTATCTGATTATATTTATAGAAATAATATTATTAATTGGAATTTAAGAGATATGATTAAATGTGAACAATTTTTTCAAATTAGTCATTCACATCTATTGAATAGATTAAAAAAAGAAGATTTAATTTCACTTGATGAATTCAAAAAATTTAAACTAAATGTTATAAAAAATTCTAAAAAATTAGGATTTGACACTGAATTATATGAGCCATCTCCATCTAATAAACACTTTTATTCATTAGGTTCTATTATTCCTTTGACTGAAGAAGTTTTTAGTAAAAATAAAATTTCTAAAGGAATGCATGATGAAATTTTTATTAGAAATTATAGAGCGGATATCATATACAAATAATTAAAAAGGGGTGTTTCTTTTGTTTAAGAAACAAATATTCTATGATACCGATTGTTTTTTTTTCTTTTTTAGTAATTGATAAAGTTTTTATATTAAAAAAGCTATTTAAAGAAATTCATATTCCAAAACCAGCTTATGATGAGTTAATTCTTTTATGCAATGATCCTAAGCTAAAAAAATCATTTAATGACATTATTAGTTCAGGTTTTGTTAAGATTATAAATATGGATATTTTTTCTGAAGAGTATACGAAATATAAATGTATTAAAAATGGATATTGGGATAATTTTAAGGTTGTTGGAAAAGGTGAAGCTGCTGCATTATCTTATGCTATAGTAAATGATGGAATTATAGCTTCTAATAATCTAAGTGATGTAAAAAGTTATGTAAAAAAATTTAATTTAACTCTTTTAACTTCATCTATGATTATAGCCCTTTCTTTTGAAAATCAAATTATTGCAGAAAAAGAAGCAAATTCTATTTGGAATGATATGATTAACCAAAATAGAAAATTACCTGCTAATTCTTTTTTAGGGTATTATAAGAATATCTTTCCTGATGATTCAAAACAATATATGAAAAATATAAATTAATATAATTAAACCATAAAGTATTTTATATATAATTAATATATTTTTTAATACGTTCTCAGGGGTAGGGTGAAATTCCCCACCGGTGGTGATTTTAATAAAATAAGTCCACGAGCACGAAGGTAAATGTGTTGATTTGGTGAGATTCCAAAACCGACGGTTACAGTCCGGATGAAAGAGAATAAGTAGATTATTTTTTTAACCCTGGTTCTAGTACACAAGGAGACATTACTATGAATCAAGAAACAGATTTAGAAAAAGGTTTTGAAGCCTTAAGAGAAGGTAAATTTATTTTAGTATACGACAATGATGACAGAGAAGGCGAAATCGACATGATTATCGCATCTGAATTTGTAACTCCAAAATCAATTGCTACAATGAGAAATGATGCTGGAGGATTAATATGTAACTGTATCAGTTCCAAATTCTGTGATGAAATCAACTTGCCTTTTATGGTTGACATTATGGAAGCAGCTACTGAAAAATATCCTAATTTAGCTGAACTTGCTCCTAATGACATTCCATATGATGAAAGGTCTTCATTTTCAATTTGGGTTAACCACAGGAAATCATTCACTGGTGTAACAGATCATGACAGGGCAATGACCATTAGTGAAATGGCTAAAATGTTCAGGGATGAAAAATTTGATGAATTCGGTAAAACTTTCAGATCTCCAGGCCATGTCTGTCTTTTAAGAGGAGCAGTTGATACTGTCAAAAACAGAAGAGGACACACTGAAATCGGTCTTGCAATGTGTGAGATGGCAGGAGTCACTCCTGTTTGTGTCGTTTGTGAAATGATGGATGGTGAAACCGGTCAGGCAACATCATTCGATGATGCAAAAAAATATGCTGAAGAAAATGATTTGGTTCTTCTCAGAGGAAACGATATCATTGAAAAATATTTAGAAGAATACTAACTGTACATGTTAGTATTATCCATTTTTTTATTTTTGATATGCTCAATTATGAATTGAGTAATTTGTTGTATTTTATATGAATTATAAATGCTGAAAACAACGTATTTTCCATCATACATTCCTATTTTTAAACCGTCTCTTACTTCTTTTGTCGGTTCGATTAGGGATATTTTGTCCCATGGAACTCTCAGCGTCTTGTTTTTGAGAGCCTTTTCGAAATGAATTCCATCGTCCATGATTTTGACTTTTTTGACTACGCGGCGGTTTTTATCAGATCCTATTTGAATGTCTCCTTTTTCGTCAAATACATAATCGGGAATCAGACAGTTTGCTTTCCAGCCCTGGCGTATTTTTCTTGCAACCTGAGCCCTGTCTTTTTTTGTCAGTTTAACTCCCTGTTCCGGGCTTAAATTAAGTGCCATTATATCACCTTATCTTTAATTTCTTCAAATGGAATTATACGATTGAACTTGACTTCCTGAGCCATATTGGCAATTTTGTCAATATCAAGTGATTTTTCAACCAAATCAAGGGCAGCTTTTGTAAACAGGTCATATCTTATTTCAACTTCAGGAGTAAATCCTCTTGTTTCAAGCTTTAGCTTTCCAACGCTTAACACTTCATCAACATTTGAATTGTTTTGAATATATGGAACGACGTTATTGAATATATCCTCATTATACACTTTGTTTAAAAGGATTCCTTTGACATCTACATTAAACTTTTCAAGCATGTTTGCATGGGCCACCAAATCTACTGCAGCGGATTCTATTCCTCCCTTATTCACACCTGATATAAGTAGCATTGGAATATTTGATGACATTGCAATTTCAGCTGCTGAAAATGGAACCTTTTCATTCAATAAACCGGTAAACACGCTCATAACACCTTCAATCAATACAATATCATAGTCTGATGAATTCAGTTTAGCTATTGTAGATTCTATGTCACTCCATCCAAGGTGTCCTATTTTTATTGAGCTGAAGTCATTCATATAGTCTTTTGTCAAGTATAATCCCGGTATAATATCACGGACATCAGGACCAACTTTAAGAAGCGCTACTTTATAACCCCTCTTTCTTAATGCACCTGCTAAACCTGTCAGGATGAATGTTTTTCCTGAATCTGACCCGTTACTTCCTATCATCAGGAATTTCGGTTTGTCGTTAATTTTTACTTGAGGTATC
The DNA here is from genome assembly GCA_017460025.1 of Methanobrevibacter sp. Lineage (GTDB taxonomy): Archaea > Methanobacteriota > Methanobacteria > Methanobacteriales > Methanobacteriaceae > Methanocatella. Next base: position 12,166 of record JAFUBV010000325.1, read on the forward strand.
TTTATATTTGTGCCGATTCCAACTTCAGATAGAATATATTCTTTCACAGTTTTGTTTCTACTGTAAATTTCTTCAATGTCTGTTGCATCTATTTGATTAAGGAAATTTTCTACAATTATTGGATTTTCATCTAAAATGTTGTGTATCATTGTACCGATGACATTTCCATCGTCATTGCATGCTCCGGAAAATATGTTGTATTCTCCAGCCTTGTTGGTGTCTCCATAATTCATTCTTTGGACTTTTGAGTAAAATAAAGGCTTTGCATCACCAACAACCTTTCCGTAGGTATGTGTATGGAATCCCTTAACATCTTCATTCTGATTTTTGGTAATAAAAGAGTTATCATAAACTTTGGCTACAACCCTGTCGCTTGTAATCAATGGTGAAAATTCAACGTCAATCAGACCCAATCCGTCTTTTATGATTGGAACTTCTGATTTGCGTCCGATATCTATTTGATTTGAAAGCAGCTGAAAACCTGCACATATTCCGATAATAGGTTTTCCCTGTTTAGCCATCTTTATGATTTCCTTGTTCAAGTCCATCTCAATGTCGTTGGATTCTATTAATGTTCCGCCGGGTATAATCAATGCATCAAGTTCTTCACTTGCTTTGTTTCCATTAACTAAACCATTTTCTTTAACGATGTCTGTCGGTAAATTTCCAAATTGTTCAAATCCAGGAACTGCACCTTTTACATAAGCAAGTCCAATTTTTGTCATAAAATAACCTCAAATAGACTTATGATTTTTATAAGTTTTAAGTTTTTTTAGACATGCATTTCAAGTGTAAAATTTATCTTAAACATCCTATAGGTATTACTTTCACACCATCTTTTCTTGTATATGCCATTTCTCCACCAGTCAATATTGCTAAAAAGTTAGGTTCTTTTATTTTTACTTTCCCTTCTTTCTTTTTTTCTTTTATAATTTTTTCTAGTTTTAATAGGTTTTTTGCTCCTTTTTCTATTTCTTCACTACCTAATTTAATTTCAATTAGCCCATAATCACCATTATTTAATTGAACTACACAATCTACTTCTAGTGTTCCATCATTATAATATAAAATTTTCCCGCCCATAGAACTTGAATATACTTTTAAATCTCGAATACATAGTGTTTCATATATAAATCCAAAGGTATTTGTATCAAAAATTAAATGTTCAGGAGATGTTTCTAATAGGGCTACTGCAATTGATGGATCAATAAATTCTTTTTTTTCTGTTTTTTTAATTTTTGATGATGATCTAATGTTAGGTGACCATGCTTTGACATTATCTATTACATATAGTCTTTTTAAAACATTTAAATAAGAATAAAATGTTTGTTCTGTAATATTTCCATAATTTTCTGAAATTTCACTTATCATTTTTGTATGTTTTGTTAATTGTGAAATACTTCTCGCATATTCTAGTAAAATAGCTCGTACTCTTTCAGGGTCACGAGTTACACCATCAATTGTTGATGTATCGCTTTCACAAATATTTTTAATATAATATCTAGCTACAAAAAGTTGTTGCTCAGGAGTTTTTTTATTTAGACTTTCAGGCCATCCTCCACGGCATGATGCAAAAACTATATCTTCAACAGTAAGATTAGATTTTATCCCATCGATATCTAAATCTTTTTTATAAAATAAATCTTTTAATGAAATTTTTCCATTAGATTCTTTACTTTCATATAAACTCATAGGTAGCATTTTCATTCTATGAATTCTTCCGGTTCCAGTATGCATTTTTTTAGATTCGTCTGCAGTTGTTGATCCGGTTAATATATATAATCCTTCTCCACCTCTTTTATCGACACTATATCTGACAGCATCCCATAATTTTGGAGCCATTTGCCATTCGTCTATTAATCTAGGATTTTTTCCTTCGAGTAATTTAGATGGTTTAATATCAGCTAATTTTAATAATGACTCTGTTTTATCTGGGTCTTCTAGTTCTAATATACTTTTTGATTGTTGAATAGCTGTTGTTGTTTTTCCGCACCATTTCGGACCTTCAATTAATACTGCTCCCATACTGTTTAATGCATTTTTTAGACTTCATCCACATATCTTGGAAGATATTCTTTCATATATATCCCACCTTCAAGTATTATTTTAGTATTTTTACTTTTTTTATTTTAGTATTTTTACTTCAATGGTTAATTGTAAAAAAAAAAATAAAATGGTTAGGGTTAAAAACCCTTTAATTATTGAGTATTTTCAAATACAGCCATTGCTTTAACAATTTTTTCATCTTCTAATGGTTTAGCTTGTATTTGAAGACCTACTGGTATGTCATTAACGGTTCCTGCCGGGATACTTGCTGCAGGGATTCCTGCAAGGTTAGCAATAACGGTTAATACATCGTAAGCATACATTTCCATTGTGTCCAATTCCTCACCTATTTCGTGTGGAAGTTTAGGCACGGTCGGACCTACAATCAAGTCAACGTTTTCAAGCATAGCATTGATTTCATTACGGATAAGTGATCTTGCCTGAAGTGCTTTTTTATAGTATTTTCCGCTGAATTCGGCTTGTGCAATATGGGAACCTATTTTGATTCTTCTTAATACTTCGTCTCCACAGACTTCTTCGATTCTGGAACCGTATTCCCTTCCATCGTATTTTCTTGTAGCTGAGAAGAATTCAACATAATTGATTAGGTAGTAGGTTGGTAAACATAAGTCAATATGATCAAATGACACTTCCACAAGCTCAGCACCAGCATCAACTAATTTGTTAATAGCTTTGTTGACGGTTTTATTAATTTCATCGTCTGTTACTTCAATGAAGTCTTTACATATTGCTATTTTCATACCTTCAAGGGATTTGTCTTCAAGACATTCTGTGAAATCCGGTTCTTCCCAGTTTAAGGTAGTACATTCGGTTTCGTCATAGTCAACGATAGTGTTTAATGCAAGTGCGATACCACTGACATCTTCTGCAAACGGACCGATTTGGTCTAGACTCATTGAAAGGTCAAGCAAACCTTGTCTTGAAACTGCACCATATGTTGGTTTAAATCCTATAACGCCACAATGTGATGCAGGGTTTCTGATAGATCCTCCTGTATCTGAACCTAATGCTATATCACACATTCCAGCTGCAACAGCTGCAGCACTACCTCCTGATGAACCACCAGGAATTCTGCCTAAAGCCTTAGGGTTTTGAGTCGGTCCATAATAGGAAGTTTCAGTTGAACTACCGGCTGCAAATTCATCCATGTTTGCAATACCAATAATTATTCCATCTTCTGCTAATATATTATCGACAACAGTTGCATTGTAACTTCCATAGTAATCTTCCAAAGTTTTTGAAGCTGCAGAAATGATTATATCCTCAACATTAATATTTGCTTTAATTCCAAACACTAAACCTGCTAAGCTTCCAACTTCTTCTCCATTAGCTATTTTTGCATCAATAGCTTCAGCTTGTTTTAATGCATTTTCTTCGTTTAATTCAATAAAAGCATTAATGGAGTCATTTTTTTCTTTAATAACTTTAAGGAAGTTTTCAACATTTTCCTTAGCGGTTAATTCTCCATTTTTGATGGAATTTAATTTTTCAATAACTTTCATTAAAACACCTTACATAAATATAATAAATATAAATTTATTTTTCAATATTTATATAACTTGGTTTTTTTTAAAGTTCTTTCACTTCATTATCCAAATCGAATATTATTTGGTTAATTCATGAATTTTTTAGGATTTAAAAAAACGTCTGTATCATGAAATGTAGGCTTTATGCCTATAATTCCTTTCTTATGTAATTTTTTAATGTTTTTGTTAATTCTCTTACAGGGGATGGCTGATAATCTTTTACATATGTTTTTTTAGGTGTATGTCGTTTGTTATAATAAGATCCCCTATGTAATGAAAATATTATTCTTTTTTGAATTTCCTCATCATTAAGATTCTTATTATTCATAATATTTTTTTAATATTTTGATACATTTATCCATTTTGTGAGAGCATTTGACAAGTAATATGTATTAAATAAAAACATTTGTTACTATAATGTTTAAATTAAATACATGGTGATATTATTTTAGTTGAAGTTTTTGGCAAATGTCCTCAGATTAAAGTAATGAATTTTTTACTCTCTAATCCTTTTGATGATTATACAAAACAGCAAATTGCTGTCGGTTCAGGTGTTTCAAGAGCTACACTGGATAAATTTATAAATATTTTTATTGAAAATAATATTTTGCTTTTTAAGAATTCCAAATATGCTTTAAATAGAAATTCTTCTATTGTAAATAAATTTGATGCTATTCAAGAAGAATTGGTTCAAAATGAAATTTTCAAACAGCAGTTTCATAAAAATCAGTTTGTAAAATTTAATGACGATGAATTGAATTTACTTATCGATGATGATGAAAGTGACATTGATTTGGATGCAGAAGAGAAAAAAAATTGAGTTTGAAGAGGAAATTTTAGTTAAAAAATATAATTTTAAATTTTATTCAAATTTAAATGATGAATCATATTATTTAGGAGGTTTAATTAATGGAAAATAAGATCGAACTTAATATTTCTAAAGACTCTACAGTTATTTTTGCTTCAGATTTTGGAGTTGGAGCTAATAATGAAGAAATTAGATTGATTGTTGTTAACAATAAGTTAATCAGTGATGAAAGTTCTTATAAATTAGTATCTGAATCTGATTTACAGATTGTCATGAATCATTCCACTGCTTTAAAATTGAGAAACTTATTGAATGAATATATTTGAATTAAAAGTTATAACTTATAACTTATAACTTATCTCTGAAAAATTTTAAATAATAACAAAAAGCTATTATTAACTATGAAAAAGGCTGTTGTGTTTGATAATTCAGGAACATTGATTGAACGTTATGGGGTTATTAAGGATGTTATTTCAGGCAACTTATTCACAGACATTAATTCGCTGGATTTAATAGATCAGACGGATTCTTTGGCATTGGTTGTCCTTCAATATAATACAAATAAGCTATTGGAGTTAGATTCAAATACATTGTTGTCTGATGTAATAAAGGAATTCAACATAGATTTTGATGTAAGCTTTACAAATTTTGAAACTACAAAGCAAGAGGTTAAAGATATCCTATTAAATGAAAAGTCCGCTGTCGTTTCTGATATTACGGACGGTTTTCCTATTTTAAGAAAAAAGGTTCCTAAAATGGAGCTGTGCAACGGATCTGCCGTAATTTTGGATATGGATGTGGGAATCATCGCTTATACAATAACTTCCGCAGGCAAATTGTTTGACGGTGTGGTAGACACGGTAAATGATTTGAAATCTCAGGGCTGTAAAATTGTGCTTGCATCCGGTGACAGAAAAGGCGCCATTAACAGACTGGCTGACATGCTGGATATTAATAAGGACAATGCACATGGAAGCGTTTCAACTCGCGGTAAATGCGAAGTTGTCAAGTCACTTCAGGATGACGGATACAAGGTCATGATGGTTGGGGATGGTCTAAACGATGTTTTGGCATTTAAAAGAGCTGACGTTAGTGTATTGACTATAGAGCAGCAGGAAGAGGTGTCACCCAAACTGATGGATAAGACGGACTACATCATTGAAAGCATAAGGGAAGTTAGCCAAATCGACTTTTAAATAATGTTTTCAATAACTTTTTTACTTTTTAAAATATTATCGAAGTTGTTCAGCTCAATTATTCCTCTTTCAACTTTTTTTAACAGGTTTAAATCCAGAGTTCCATCGCCTAACGGAATGTGCTGGTCTTTTACACCATCATTATCATTCAGATGGCAGTATGTAATTCCCTTTAATTCCAGCAGCTCTTCATTGTTTCCTGTAGTGTTTCCGTGCCCTACATCAATTGTGATTCCGCAGCCACATTCGCTTTTAAACATTTCAATTTCTTCTATTGTGTTTCCAAGAAACACTGGTCTCACAGGCATGTTTTCAACGGAAATTATCACGTTTTCGGCATAATCAACCAGTTCGGAAATGCTTTCGCATGCAAATTCTAATGCTTGTTTTCTAAGGGGCGGATCGTTACGGCCGATTTTACCTGCATGAAGCGTGATTGCCCGTGCGTTAATGCTTTCTGCATAGTCTATACATTCCTTCATTTGCTTTACGCTTTCGGCTTTAATTCCTTCATTTAAACTGGCAATGTTGATATCCACTGTCGGAGCATGTATGGATACTTCAAGTCCGCAGTCTTTGAAGGCTATGGTGTTGTCTTTCATAAAAAATGGTGATTCTCCCAGAATTTCTATCATTTCAAAGTTATTTTCATGGGCTCTTTTAATTATTTCATCGTTGTCGTCCATGAACATAGACAATGTTGTAAATCCGACTCTCATATTTATATATTAGAATATTATATATTATAAATGTTGATATATGTCAAAATTTTACATATGTGATACAATGAAAGAATTAAAAGAAAGTCATATAAAAATTTTAAAGCATTTTTCTAATGGTTTGACTCATAATCTCATATTATGGATTATTTCCAAAGAACCTATTCACGGATATGGGGTCATGAAAAAACTGGATGAATTTTTTGACTTTAAAAATGATAATTGTGAGTTAAAAGCTACATCCAGTAGAATATATCCAATACTTAGAAAAATGGAAGAAAAAAATCTCATAGAAGGTGAATGGCAGACCGTCAATAACAAAAGAGTCAAATATTATTCAATAACTGATGACGGTGAAATCGTATTGAACCACATTAGAAATAATATGGCTCGCGTCATTGAAAATCCCTCATGGATAATTTTTTTCGAGGATATGGCAGGAATTAATTTGAAGGAGAATTCTAATGAAAAACGCAATTGAAACTGAAAATCTCACGAAAGTATATAAAAATTTCACTGCGGTTAATTCCCTTAATTTAGAAATCCCTGATAAAACCATATTTGGTATGTTAGGTCCAAATGGTGCTGGTAAAACTACAACAATCAAAATGTTAACTTGTCTAATTCAGCCTACTTCAGGCAGGGCTACTGTTGGCGGATACGATGTTTTAAAAAATCCCGATGAAGTCAGAAGACTTTTGGGAATGGTTCCCCAACAGGTCAGTCTGTATAAGGATTTGACAGTTATGGAAAACTCTCAATTATGCGCTGATTACTATGGAATAAATCCTGACGAAAGAGATTCTCGTATAGAAGATTTAATGGAACTCGTTGACATTAAATATGCTAAAGACAAGAGAATTTCTCAACTGTCTGGTGGTCAAAAACAAAAGGCTTCCCTTGTAGCCAGTTTGGTTCACAGGCCTAAAATATTGTTTTTGGATGAGCCGACAATTGGACTTGATCCAACTACAAAAAGAACTTTATGGGATTTAATTCGTGAATTGAATGATAACGGCCATACCATTATTTTATGTTCCCATGACATGCATGAAGTAGACATGTTGTGTGACAATGTTGGAATCATAAATACCGGTAATCTTGTGGCTTATGATACTCCTCAAGGCCTTAAGGATTCTCTTTTGGAATCCAATAAGAAGGAAATGGCAGAAGCCTTATCCCAAATTTCCGCTGAAAATGAAGTTTCAACTTCTACAAAGGAGGATGTGGAAAATTTGGCTTTAAGAAAAATGTCATTCTTGCTTGAAAGCAATGATGAGTCTATTATTGATTCATTGAAAGCTAATGAGTCTGTTAAAAGTATAAGTATTGCTCATAATGGTCGTGTTAATTTAAGAATTGATTATTTTGATGATAATGCTGTTAATGATGTTTTAAAAACTGTTGTCAATTCAAATGGTATTATCAAATCTGTTAGTACGGAAGAGCCTTCCCTTGAAGATGTCTTCATAAAATCAACTTCTGAGGTGAATGAAGATGATAGAGCTTAAAAAATTCGGATGGATGATTAGAAAGGAATTGATTAGTCTTAAACGTCACCCGCCAAGATTAATATCAATTTTAGCTTTCCCTATTATCATGATTCTATTGTTTGGTTATGGTATGGGAGGAGACATGACTGATTTGCCTATTGTTGTTGTTAGTCAATCTCATGGTGACTTGACTGATTTGACCCTGGACACTATTAAATCCACGGAAACTTATCATGTGGTTGAAGTTATAGATGACCAGGACAAGGCGGAAAGCATGGTTGATAAAGGTGAAGTTAAGGCAGCTATTATTTTGCCTGATGATTATGATGATGAAAACTCGACAAATCAGAAGGCGGTAACGCTTTATTTGGATTCATCTGATCAGATGGCTTCACAAATTTTAGATTCTTCTACACAAGCCATATTTTCAAGATTATCTAATATGGTGGCATCCGGATCTGTAACTGCAATCAATCAAAATTCAACTGCTACCCCTTCAATTTCACATCAGTTTAACAATTTCAAAGATGATATAAGCTTGCATATCAATAGAATCTATGGAAATATCAAGTATATTGACTTTTTAGTTCCTGCGGTTTTGGGAATGACTGTAATGATGAGCTGTATGATGGGTATGGGTGCAACCATTGCCGGTGAACGTGAAACCGGTGAACTTGCACGTCTGTTCATGACACCGACATCCGTTTCAACTGTAATCGGTGGTAAGATTGCTGCCAAATTACTTATTGAACTTGTAAGAGCGTTAATACTAATATTCATGGCAATAATATTGTTCAACGTTAGTATTAAGGGTGGAATACTGCAGACATTCATTGTTCTTGTTATCGGAGCCCTGTGTTTCGTTGGTTTTGGTATCATGTTATCTGCCAGAACACAAACCCAGGAAGATTATGCCCAGATTGTAATGCCCTTTTCAATGCCTATGATGTTTGTTTCCGGTGTATTTTATCCGATTGAAACAATGCCTTGGATTTTACAGAAATTGGCTTATATATTCCCGCTGACTTATTTGAATGATGCAATGCGTGGAATAATGCTTAAAGGCCAAACTTTAGGTGATGTATGGTTGGATTTGGCCGTGCTTTTAGGATTCACAGTATTATTCTTTATTATAGGTGTTAAAAGATTCAATAGAGATGTTTAGGAGGTTTAATATGTATAAAAAATTATTTATAGCTATTTTAATTGTGCTGATGTGTTTATCTCCAATTGCCGGAGCGGATTGGATTAGCTTTGGACATGACTATACCCATGTCGGATATGTTAATGACGAGTCAGATTTTGTAACAAACTTATGGACATTTAATTTCGGGTCTCCAATTTTTTCATCTCCAGCAATCTCCGGTGATTACCTATATTTATCTTCAAGTGACGGTCAATTAAAATCAATTGACATGGAAGATGGTAGTGAAAACTGGAACCTAGATTTAAAATCAGCCACTAATGCCACCCCAATAGTTTACAACGATACTCTATATATAGGTAGTGAAGACCATTTTACTGCAATTGATGTAGATTCCCATGAAGTAATTTGGGAATATTCATCATCCTCACCTATATCCTCATCAGCTTATGTTTATGAGGATGTGGTCTATGTGGGCTGTGATGATGGTCATTTATATGGATTTGACAATGAAACAGGTGATGTGGAACTTGATGTTGATTTGGATGGCAAATTACAATCTTCTCCAATAGTAATTAATGATACGGCATATATAGGATCAACTAATGGAAAGCTATACGCAGTCGACATTAATTCAGAGGATGTGGATTGGGAATACACTACAGGTGATTCAATATACTCTTCACCATCATACGGTGATGAAAAAATATTCATAGGATCAGATGACGGAAGTCTTTATGCAATTAATGAAAGTGACGGTAGTCTTGACTGGAAAGTAGATTTAAACAACAAGGTCAGGTCTTCTCCAACAGTGGATGAATATGACAATAATGTCTACATAGGCTCTGATGAAGGAAACTTAACCTGTCTTGATATACGTGACGGAACAACAAAATGGAGTTATTCAACCTCTTCAGCCGTTCGTTCAACTGCCTCACTTAAGGATAATAAAGTCGTATTCGCTTCAAACGATGGCAGCGCATATGTGTTAAATAAATATTCAGGTTCAGAGGAATTCACTTATAACCCGGGAACTATCTTATTCAATTCCCCAATTACTTCTTCACCTGCAATAAATGGAAACAGTCTATTCATTTCAGGAAATGACGGATATTTATATTCATTAAACATCGAGAAAAATGAGGCGCCGGCTTCAGTATTTTTATATTATGCTTTAGCTGTATTGGCGATACTTCTAATTGTTGTTGTGGTGATAGTAAAAAAAATTCGTAAATAGTTTTATGTTATATTAAGCAATGTCTTAATTTGTACATTTTAAATAATAAATTGTTATTTTTAGTACTCTGATTCAGTTATTGCTTCTATAAGTAAACGATGACTATTTAATTAATAAAAATAATTAATTAATATAAATAACTTATGGAGAAATACTAATGTTCGGAGATGACATAGAAAAAATTAAAAAAGAAAATATGAATCTTGCTGATAAGATTTATATATTTGATACAACTCTAAGAGACGGCGAACAAACTCCCGGTGTTGCCCTTACTGTAGATGATAAGATTCAAATTGCACAAAAATTGGATAATTTGGGTGTTGATAAAATTGAAGCCGGTTTTCCTGCTTCTTCTAATGGTGAAAGAATTTCTGCTAAAGAAATTAGATCTTTAAATCTTAATTCTACTGTTGTTGGTTTGGCCAGGAGTGTTAAAAAAGATATTGATGCTGTTTTGGATGCGGATTTGGACTATATTCATACTTTCATAGGTACTTCTCCATTGCATAGAGACTATAAATTAAAAATGTCTAAAGAAACTACTATATCAACTGCAGTTGAGGCTGTTGAATATGCTAAAGATCATGGCTTGACTGTTGAATTTTCAGCAGAGGATGCAACTAGAACTGAACGTGATTTCCTATTTGAAATATATCGTGATGTTGTTAGTGCAGGAGCCGATTTTTTGGATGTTCCAGATACTGTTGGTATTCTCACTCCAATTATTACAAGAGAATTAATAACTGATATTAAAAGTAATTTTAAAACACCTATCAGCGTTCATTTTCATAATGATTTTGGTTTAGCTACTGCTAATTCCCTAACAGCCGTTGAATGCGGTGCAAATCAAGTTCATGTTACCGTCAATGGTATAGGTGAACGAACCGGTAACACTTCTCTTGAAGAAATTGTTGTAGCTCTTCATGCTGCATATGGAATTAACTTAAACGTCGATCCTTCACAATTATATAGTCTATCAGAATTCGTCGGCAGATTAACCGGTGTTAAAATGCCTGTCAATAAGCCTATTGTAGGTGATAACGCTTTTGCCCACGAGTCTGGTATTCATGTGCATGGTATTTTAAACAATTCATCAACATATGAACCTATTTCACCTGAACTTGTAGGTCATACTAGAAAAATAGTTTTAGGAAAACATACAGGTGCTAATGCTTTAAAATCCAAATTAAAAGAATATCATATTCAATTGAATGATGAACAGTTTGATAAGGTATTCAATCAGATTAAGGAATTAGGTGATAAGGGTAAATGTGTCACTGACGATGATTTAAAGGCTATCGCTTTAACTGAATTAGGTTCTGCACGTGAAACTCCTATCAAATTGAAAGGTTTAGGATTGCTATGTGGAGCTATTGTTTCTCCAACTGCAACAGTTAAACTAGAGATTGATGGAGTTGAAAAAGAAACTTCAAATACTGGTGTCGGACCTGTTGATGCCGCATTAAATGCTATTCGTGATCTTATCAAAGACACAATGGATATTGAGCTTGAAGAATATAATCTTGAAGCAATTAATGGTGGAACAGATGCTTTAGCTGATGTTTTTGTAATTTCTTCAGATAATGATGGAAATAAATCCACAGGTAGAGCTATTAATGATGATATTGTAATGGCAAGTATTTTAGCTGTATTGGATTCAATTAATAAGTTACTATTAATTAAACGATCTGAAAATTAATCAAAATAATTATATAATACAATTATGCCAATTTAAAATCAAATGGAGGAATAGAAATGGAAGAAAATACTATATATATTGGAAATAAACCAGTAATGAACTATGTATTAGCTGTAGTTACACAATTTAACGATAATCAGTCTGTTACTTTAAGAGCAAGAGGAAAAGCTATTAGTCGTGCTGTAGATACTGCTGAAATAGTTAGAAACAGTTTTGTTCAAGAAGCTGTCGTTGCTGATATTCAAATTTCAACCGAAGAAGTTGAAAATTACAATAATGAAAAAACTAATGTTTCCATTATTGAAATTAAACTTGATAAATAATTTAATCAAACTTTTTTAATATTTTGTATTCGAATAAGTATTTGGATAAACGTATGTTTGAAGTTCCTTTTCCAAATGCTTCGACTTTATTTTTTTTAATTGCCTTTAATACGCTGTCTATATCTTTTTCACAGTCAATTTTTGAATAGCAGTCGCCTACAAACTTATAATAATGGGCATCACTGGCTCCTAGAGTTGGCAAATTCTCTTTTTTGGATAGTTTTTTAGCCTTATTGTTGCAGTAGCCTACTATAAAACGGGCGTTTTTTGTTTCTATTGCATCTATCTTTAACTCATTATAATTCTCTTTGCACAATAGGCCATGTCTATAAAAACAGTATGGATGAGGTATTATTGCAAGGCCTCCCTGTTCATGAATCAAATCGATTGTTTCGGCTCCAGGCAAATCTCTTTTTATAAATTCTTCGCATCCAAATCCTAATATATGGCCGTTTAGGGATGATATTTCAATTGATGGAATTACCAGTAAATCATCATTTTTTGTTAATCTTCGAGCTTCTTTTGAACCTTCAACTGTATTATGGTCACTTATTGCTATAATGTCGATATTTCTTGATTTTGCTACGTTAAATATATCTTTTAGTTTTGCTTTTGAATCCGGTGAATATTCGCTGTGAATATGTGAATCCATCTTATACATCTAATCCCTCAAGGGTCTTTATTAATCCGATTGTACCGGTCATCATAACATCTCCTCCCGGACAGGCATGATGCCAATCAAGATTTGTCTTTTCAATCAGTTCACGTTTAGGACCGCTAACGATTACTTTTTCTATTTTTGAAATTGGATTTATTACATGGGCTCCGTGGCCATGATCGTTATAAACTTCTTCGTTTGTTATCACACCATCTGCCAATCTTTTCAAGTAGTTTTCCAGGCTTTCCGGTGTTAGGGATGATGTATGATGTTCAAATATTGCCTGTATTTTACCGTTTTCTATTGATGCTGCCGTTGTATGTCCGTTTCCTATATCTATTGCAATGAAGCTATTTAACTTTGAAGCGGTTTCATCATAGCACATTCCAGCTATTGATGCAAATTTTGTGTCTATTAATACAGGCTTTTTGTCAATTCCTTCTTTTTCAAGACATCTTTCAACTGCTTTCATTCTTGTGTAGTATTCTGGAACATTTCCTTTAAATGAGAATTCTTCAGGTTTTATTGGTTCTTTTAATCTTTCTCTTATTTTTTCGAATCTGAAATCTCTGTCACCCATGTTTTCATTATATCCGTGGTCCTGAACTGCAATGGCTATCTCATCGAAATCAAATTCCAAATCATATCCCAATAAAAATTCTGATAATTGAGTTATATTGATGTCGCCAAGTGTTATTTTTGTATAATCTTTATATTCCTTTTCGCTTGAGGCTATTTCTATTCCCAGTGCTTCCACTTGAGATATTTTATCTCTTATTGTTTTAGCTGGAATTTCTTCCATAACGACCTTATATCCCTTTTCCATATGTTCCAGAAGGCTTCTTTTTATTTTTCCTCCTCCCATTATCTCGCCGTTGAAATATAGGTCATTTTCAATTTCCCTTATCTGTTGAGATATAAACAAGTGAGGGGATGGTAAAACCAGTTTGATGGAGTTTTCCAATTCTTTTTCATCATCATAAATCATTATGTCCTGTGTTCCGGTTCCTACATCAATAGCTAATATTCTCATATTTAATCATATTGCATTCATTTTATTAATATATTAATTGTACTTTTTTGTACAACAAAGTTTTAAATAGTACATTATTATATAAATACTACCATGAATTATAAAATTACTTTAGATTCTGATGAAGTGCCAAAACAATGGTATAATATATTGGCAGATTTGCCTGCTCCACTTCCAGAACCAAAAAACAGTGAAGGAAAAGATCAAATTTCAGACTTACAAAAAGCTTTTACCAAAGCTGGCTTAGCTCAAGAATTCTCACCTGACAGATACATATCCATTCCACAGGAAGTTAGAGAATTGTATATGCAGGTAGGCAGACCTTCTCCTTTGTTTAGAGCAACAAGACTTGAAAAATATTTAAATACTCCGGCTAAAATTTACTTTAAGCGTGAAGACACCTCACCAACCGGATCACATAAGTTAAATTCAGCTATTCCTCAAGCATATTTTGCTAAAAAAGAGGGTGTTGAAAGATTAACTACTGAAACTGGTGCTGGACAATGGGGTACAGCTTTATCACTTGCTTGTAACATGCTTGACTTGGACTGTACTGTATATATGGTTAAAGTCTCTTTCAACCAAAAACCGGACAGAAAGAATATCATGAAAATATATGACAGTCAGGTTTTCGCTTCACCTAGTGAAAACACAGAAATCGGTCGTCAAATCCTTAAGGAAAATCCAGAACATCCTGGTTCTTTAGGAGTAGCTATTTCTGAAGCTATGGAAGAAGCTTTACTTAACGAAGAAGTTAAATACTCATTAGGTAGTGTTTTAAACCATGTTATGTTACACCAGACTATCATCGGTCAGGAATTGAAAGTTCAACTTGAAAAAGCTGAAGAAGAACCTGATGTAATGATTGCATGTGCAGGTGGAGGTAGTAATTTCGCCGGTTCTTTATTCCCATTCATTAAAGATAAGATTGATGGTAATTCAGACACTGAATTTATTGCTGTCGAACCTAGTGCCTGTCCTACTTTAACTGAAGGATCTTATGATTATGACTTCGGTGATGTAAACGGATTTACTCCAATGCTTAAGATGTTTACATTAGGTCATGACTTTGTTGCACCTTCTGTTCATGCAGGCGGATTAAGATACCACGGAATGTCACCTATTGTTTCACTATTAACTAAAGAAGGTTACATTTCCCCTAGGGCAGTCCATCAAAAAGATGTATTTGAAGCAGGTATTACTTTTGCACGTACCGAAGGAATCGTTCCTGCTCCTGAAACTACTCATGCTATTAAAGCTACTATTGATGAAGCATTGAAATGCAAAGAGACTGGTGAGGAAAAAACCATTGTAATGAATTTCTCTGGTCATGGAATGCTTGACTTAAAAGGTTACGCTTCATACTTTGAAGGAACCATGCAAAATGCAAAATAGAGTGATTTTCACTCTTTTATTTTTTTATTATTTTTTTGTTATAAGTAATAACTTATAAGTTATAACTACTACTTTTTATTCTAACTTATCACTTATAACTAATAACTTATTTGTGAAAACAAATACTTTATAAGATAGAAGTTATAAAATATAACTTAATAGTTAAAACTTAAATCTTTTAACTTATTCATAATAACTTAAATGTTAAAAGTTATTTCTTTTAACTTAATCATGTTAACTTATAATTTATCTCATCTAAGTTAGAAGGTTTAACTTATTTGTTGTAAGTTATTCCTGCTAACTTAGAGCTTTTAAAGTAAAATTTGGAAGTTTTAACTTATTCATGTTAACTTATAATTTATCTCATTTAAGTTGGAAGGTCTCATTTAGACCTTTTAACTTAAAAATTAAATCTTAATCATGTTAACTTATAATTTATCTCATTTAAGTTAGAGGGTCTAATTTATTTCTTAGACCTTATAACTTAAATTGTAAAGGAGAATTATTCAATGAGTGAAGTAATAGCTGTAATGAATCAAAAAGGAGGTTGTGGTAAGACTACCACTGTTGTAAATACTGCAACTTCATTAGCCGTAATGGGAAAATCTGTTTTAGTAGTGGATATGGATCCTCAAGCGAATGCAACAACAAGTTTTGGAATAGACAAAAACGAGTTGGAAAATACTATTTATGATGCAATCATAGGGGATATAAGTGTCAAAAAAGCTACAATTCCTACTTTTATAAAAAATTTATTCATTATTCCAAGTAATATTTCATTAAGTGGTGCAGGCGTTGAATTAAGTCAAAAGGATAATTACCATATTATCTTAAAGGAGACATTAAAAGATGTTGTGCCATTATTTGATTATATATTCATTGATTTACCTCCTTCATTAGGTGTTTTAACTGTAAATGCATTAGTTGCATCAGATAGTGTATTGATACCAATTCAAGCGGAATATTATGCACTTGAAGGTGTTGCAGATTTGATAAATACCATTAAACTTGTAGAACAAAGACTTAGGAGTCCTACCCCAATAAAAGGAATTTTATTAACATTATATGATAAAAGAACCAGATTAAGTAGAGATGTCCATAAGGAGTTAAAAAATTACTTTGGCGATTCAAATCTCCTTTTAAAGACTATTATTCCTAGAAATATCAGATTGGCTGAAGCTCCAAGTTTTGGAAAACCATGTTTAATTTATGATCCAGATAGTACTGGAACTAAAGCTTATTTAAAATTAGCTAAAGAAATATTAGAAAGAGACGGAAGTGATTAGATGGCTCGTGGGCTTGGTAAAGGTTTAGATTCTTTAATACCTGAATTTTATGATGAAGATTTTGATAGCAATTCTGCTAAATCTTTGGAAGATATGTTAAATGAAGGCGAAAGCAATGATTCTACAGATGAATCTAATGTTAAAGATGAGTCTAGTGTAGAGGATATTGAAGAATCTATTGATGAAAATGATGAATCTAATGTAGATGATGTTGATGGACAAGAAAACCAAGAGGAAGATAAACCGGAAGAAACGTCAGTTGAGGAAATCCAAGAGGAAAACGACGAGGATATTGACTCATCCGAAGTCATATCTGGCGATGAAAACGCTCAAGACGATTTATCAAATCCACAAGATGTCAAAAGACAGGAAAATGTAGCTGAAGTGCTGGATATTGTTGATAAAAATCCAAGAATTACATTATGGTCTTCAAGATCTGCTGCAGTATTCAGATACTTAAGGAAAACAGAGCCTGAGTTCAGTATCAGCAGGGAAGCTTCAATATTAATTGATGAAGCAGTTTCCAAAAAATATCCTGAAATTTGGGATTTGTTTGACGATTTAAAATAAGTTATTGAAAATTTTCTAATAGACTTTGATAAGCCCCGTCTATTCTAATGTATTTTTCAGCCCTGTCTACAACCACACCTAATTTTTTTAGCTCATTTTTATTTTTGAAGGGCATTTTTTTTCTAATAGAAATTATTTTTCTAGCGGATTTTATACCGATACCAGGTACACGAATCAGCTCGACAAATGGTGCGGTGTTAATTTCTACAGGAAATATATCCATATTTTCAGCGGCTAAAATTTTTGG
>JAFUBV010000326.1 GCA_017460025.1 Methanobrevibacter sp.
CAGCAGAACAATCAAAACAAATCAATTACAAAGTCAATAAGTACAATACATTTACATATGACATAATAGGCTTTGAAGAATATGATGGAGAAAAAATAATTAGACATGTTGAAAAAAAGCTGGAAGATGAAAAAGAAGTTAGTTCAGAAGAGAGCATATATTTGTCTTTAGTCCCATTAATGTCTAAAAACGAAAATCATAATATAGAAAAACAAATAAAACAAGTAGTAGACATACTTGTAGAATCTAACAAAAAAAATCCATCAGAAAATAAATTATCTTTAGGAATCACGTGGTTATTAGTCGACAAATATGTTAAAACTCCAGACTTAAGAACACTACTAATTGATCTGTTAGGTGATAAAATGAGTGCCATATACGAATACGGAGAAAGAAAAGAGAAAAAAGGAAAAGAAGAAGGAATAAAAGAAGGTAGAAAAGAAGGAATAAAAGAAGGTAGAAAAGAAGGAATAAAAGAAGGTATTGAAGAAGGAGAAAAAACAATAGTGTTAAACCTATACGACTCAGAAATGACACCACAAGAAATATCAAAAAAAGCAAAAATTGACCTTGAAAAAGTAAAAAAAATAATAAATGAACAGAACTAAAGCATTTTATCCTGTTCACGATTAAAATCAATCACAATCTTTTTAATCTCACGTGATTCCAAATAAGGCAATTTTTCATTTAATTCTGATTCTAAACTTTTATTCATTTCTAATCTTTTTTTGGAATATTCCTCCTCAGACAATGAGGATTTATATTCCTTATTTAAATTTGAATATTTAGTGATTAATGGCTGAATGATAGTGACAATGTCCTTATCCAACTGATCATTAATCTCTTTTCTTTTTTTTACATCACCTATAAAACCAACCAATGTTGTAAAGAATCCCAGTATGGTTATTGTCAGTGCCGGAACTAAATAATCATGATTATCAATGAAAAATACTGATAAAACAATACCTATGAAAATTAATGCTATACCTAACTTTTTTATATTCATTTTTATCTCCCTACTTATTAACCTGCTTCCATTCCTGATGTATTGATATTACAATCAGATAAAATGACACTATTGCCAAAATGGAAAACAATACGATAAATATGCTATTTGTAAATATCAAATTTCCCGTGTCAATATGATATAAAATCTCTGCCAACAAGTTATTAAGGAAATGCGCTAAAATACATGTTAAGATATTTTTAGTTTTTATGTAGATTATACACATGCAAACTCCAAAAATAATTGCAGAGATAACTCCACCATAACCGTGAAGTGCTCCGAACAATATTGAAGTTATCACAATTGAAAATGACATTGGAACGAACAAACTAAGCCTATTTAAAAATACTCCTCTAAATAAAAGTTCCTCACATATCGGAGAAATAACTATTGTTGAAAACATTGCTCCTGCATCAGCCAGAGAATTGACAGGAATTAATGGAACGAAAAAGGCCGTAACAAGTGAATCAAAGCCAGGAATATAATTCAAAGCAAAAATTGATAGATACAGCATGCCATAAGAAAAGAAAACATTGACTAAAACTATAGTAACGAGAGATTTTGGTGAAATCTTTGAAAAAATAGTATTCCAGTCATGTTTAAATCCTTTGCCGAAAACTCTCAATCGATATATGAAATATAAAATAACTATTACATATAACCAATCATTACTGATAGAATAACCCATGAATTCAGAGAGAATTAATATGCCGGTTAATGCAAGTATAACAATTAAAACTTCCAAAATAGTAATTTTTTCAAGACCCTCATTTAAAGAAGACATAATAAATGATTTGATTATATTAATATAAAAAATAATAAGATATGGAGTTAATGAAAATTAACATCCTAAACTGTAAATTAATCCGGAACAGCGACTTTGGAAAACAGATAAGTATGGCATTATTAAAAAGAACAATACAAGGTTCATGATTAGAGAAGCCAGTGTACTTACAGCTCCACTGCCACCGAATATGTTAATTGTAGCTATTCCCAATATTGCAAAAATAAATGATAATATAAAGATAACTACTGCAAAAATAACAAATGAAATCAAAGCAACTCCAATATAATTTAAAACATATCTTCCGTATCCGATTGATGAAATGACATTATTTATTTCGCCAAATGCGAAAGCTGATTTTAATGAATCATCATTTGTCGCCATATGAGGTATTGCAGCATATGCAAACAAAGCAAAGATTATGAATAACACTATTCCAATAATCAATAAAATCCATGATCCATAAACAAGACCTACAGAAAATAGAATCACCGGAATTATCAAATAAATAAAAGTTACGACAATATACCTTAAACCATCGATAAACATTCTTTTAAAATCATTGAATTCTGGAGGAACATCCTCACCATTAATCATACTCTGAGTAGATACTTTAACAACCCTATAACTATATCCATAGAAAAATATCATTGGAATTAATAAAAGATGAAAAAAAGACAAAACACCCAACAATAAAAGAGTTGATATTTTTCTTGAAGCAAATTCAAAAGAATCCTTATAAATATCTAAAATCATTCTAGATTTCCTCCTCTATAATAAAAACATCTTCAATTTTTTCTTTGTCTAATATTTTAGTTATTTTATAGGCTAATAATAAAGAGGGATTATATCTAGCATTTTCTAAAGCATTAATCGTTTGACGAGTTACACCAGCAGCATCCGCTAATTCCTGCTGTGTTAAACCCTTAATGTGGCGAAACTCCCTAATTTTTGTTTCCAAATAATCACCTATATATAAACCATATCATAAAAAAAATTTAACCTTAATGTATTATTTAACCAATGTATATATAAATATTATTGCAAAAAAATTTTACACATCAAATAAGGTCAAACTATAATAATAGACAATGAAAAATATATTAATGTTTAATAATTAAAATGAGATGATAAAATGGCTATACACCCAATTGAATTTAGGTATGGTACTCCCGAAATGAAAAGAATTTGGGAAGAAGAAAATAAATTACAAAGAATGTTAGATATTGAATCAGCTCTTGCACAAGCGGAAGGAGAATTAGGAATAATCCCTAAAGAAGTGGCTGATGAAATATCCAGAAAAGCTACTACAGAATTTGTTAAATTAGAAAGAGTCAAAGCAATAGAAGCTGAAACCAACCACGACATTGCAGCATTATCCAAAGGAATTACGGAAGTTTGTGATAATGGTGCCGGAGAATATGTTCACTTCGGAGCTACTTCAAACGATATTGTAGACAGCTCAAATTCATTGCTTATCCGTGACTCAATTGATGTTTTAGAAGAAAAAGTAGAAAGATTAACTAAAATAATGCTCGAATTAGCAGAAGAAAACAAGATGAAAGTTTGTATCGGACGTACCCACGGACAACATGCACTCCCAACCACATACGGTATGAAATTTGCACTTTGGGCAGATGAACTCCACAGACAATATGAAAGATTGGAACATGCAAGAGCAAATGTCTGTATTGCCATGATGGATGGTGCAGTTGGAACAACAGCAGCACTAGGCACTGACGGATGGAAAATACACAAGACTGTTGCACGCATCTTGGATTTACCTGCAGCTAAAATTACAAACCAAGTAGTTCAAAGAGACAATCATGTTGAATTCATATCTGTATTGGCAAATATTGCATCAACATTGGATAAAATAGCTTTAGAAATTAGAAGTCTCCAAAGAACAGAGATCATGGAAGTTGGAGAATATTTCGACCCTGAAAAACAAGTTGGAAGTAGTACAATGCCACATAAGATGAATCCTATTACAGCTGAAAGAATCTGTGGTGTTGCAAGAATTGTAAAATCTTATGTTAATGCAGCTTTAGACAATAACCCATTATGGCACGAAAGAGATTTGACCAACTCCTCCTGTGAAAGAATAATGTTTCCGGAAAGCTGTATTTTAACCGATTACATATTAAACTTAACAATTAAATTAATGAACAATTTAGTATTTTACGATGAAAATATCGAAAGAAACTTGAATTTAACTAACGGTTTAATCATGGCTGAAAGATTAATGGCAGAACTTACAAGAGCAGGTATGGGAAAACAAACTGCATACGGAATTGTAAGGAAAAATGCTATTAAAGCAAATAAAGAAAAATTATTCCTTGGCGAACTAATATTGGAAGACAGTGAAGTTCAGAAATTCTTAACCGAAGAAGATGTTGAAAAAATAATGGATCCTCACACATACACAGGTTCAATTGAAATAATCATTGATGAATTATTAGAAGATTCCAAATCATGGTTTTAGGTGATTAAATGAGTGTTAAAGAATTAAAATCTGTTGATATATCATCATATACAATAATATCAACTGGAATAATTGCATTAATTTCCCTTTTAATATCTTTAATAATCGCAGGAATTGTCAGCCTTATTGTGCCCGACAGCTTCGGTGTAATGATTTACATTGTTCCGACAATTGTTTTCAGCTCAATAATATGGAGCATCTTTTTACACTTCAGCGAAGCTTATCTTTACAATGTCCTATCCAAAAAAATAGGCCATATCAAATTTGGCATCGAAGGAGATTATATTGAAAAGATTTCCACAAAGGAAACTGCATTAATCGCAGGTACAATAACCTTAATAATATTGATTGTGATATATCTGGCATTCTCCCTATTGATTCCGTTGCTTTTAAGCTCTTTAATTACAGTATTAATGTATGCTTCACAGACTGCAGTTGCATCAGTAATATATCAGGCAATGATTATCACATCTGATTACACATCCATAATCTTTGGAATAATAGCTTCTGTGATATTTACTTCAGTATTCACATTGCTTGGAACATACATCTACAACTTATTGGGATCAAGTGAAAGAGGAATAGTAGTGAAACTTGAAAAAGAAGGAAATTTAACGCAGCTTGAATCAATTAATCCTTTAAATTTCGGTATAGCCATTGGTGCAATATGTCTTATTTTAAGCTTTATAATAGGATTGATTATGATAATAAGCGGTACTGCAGTGTTTACAGCATTATCCAGCATATTAGGAACATTTGTAGCTACATTTATTGAAGCTATATTAATTGCAATTTGCTATAATTTCCTTGCTCCAAGAATTGGAAAATTAAAAGTAGAATTAGAATAATCGGGATAGACAAATCTATCTCCACCATTTATTTTTTTTGATAAGTTCAACCTAACCATACATTTTAAATTATTGA
>JAFUBV010000327.1 GCA_017460025.1 Methanobrevibacter sp.
CTCCATGAGAAAAGATATTCTAAGAAGAATATGTTAAATGTTAGGAAAAAAGGAGAAATATAACTATTGTGTTAAGATATGTAATTTCTACACAAATCATATTTCTGAAGATATGGAATCATATTATTTCAAAGGATTTTCTTATGTTAATCTGGAAGACCCTGAAAATGCAATACCTGCACTTGAAAAAACTTTAGAATATGAAATGACAGAATATCAAAAGATTTTAGTTTTAACACAATTAGCTGTATCATACATGAATATTGAAAACTATGAAAAATCAATTGAATACTGCAATAAGCGATTAGATATTGAAAACGACGAATATTTAAAAATGACATTAAAATTAAAAATTTGTTCATTAGCCTGCTTAGATAAAATTGATGAAGCAAATGAATGTATAAACTACACGCTGAAAAAATTTGGGCATGATGAAGATCTTATTGAATTAAAAAAAGATATTAATGAAGAAGATTAAGGATTTACCGCCTCATCAGCAGCACCCATGGTAACCTTAATATTATCGGACAGATTAATCTCTGAAATCTTTTTTGAAGATTCTGATTTGGCCGCATAATAAGCTTGAGCGAAATTCATTGTAATAAATATCACATCTTTAAAATCTAAAATAAAATCATCTTCAGGGATCTTATTTAAAATATCAACCAATTCAATTGCAATATCACTGGATTCCAAATGTGTACCAAACTCAGCACCAATATTAATAAGCATAATTTTCACCTATTATATATTTAATTTTCATCATTAATTAAGATATTAGAAAACCTTAAATAGATTTAAAGTCAATCCAATACTATTGATAATAAGATGTGATAATATGGATGTTCTTATTTGGATATTTATCGCAATAATATTTATAATATTTGAATTAACCACCAATACTTTTGTATTAATATGGTTTGGTGTGAGTGCATTAGTATCTGCAGCATTAAACTATTTAGGATTTGACATTTATATTCAAATCACAGTATTTATTATACTTTCGCTGGTGCTGATATTTCTTACAAGAAAATTTGCAACAAAAGTGACTCAAGAGCCAACAAAAAAAGCCACATCAGAGAGATTGATTGGAATGAAAGCTACAGTCGTTAAAAAATTAAGTGACAACGAAGCTATCGTGAAAGTTCGCGGTGAAAACTGGAGAGCAGTCATTCCGAATGATGCTAATGTAGATGACACTGTTAGAATAACATCAATTGACAGTATCAGATTAGTTACTGAAAAAACAGATTAAGGAGATGAAAAAATGATTTTTGAAATTATAATTTTAATAATTATTATTTTAATTATTGTAGGATTGAAATCCGTTAAAATTTTAAGGCCATATGAAAAAGGAGTAATTGAAAGATTAGGAAAATACAGCAGAACTGCAGAAAGTGGGGTTGCAATATTGATCCCATTCATTGAAACCATCCAAAAGGTTGACTTAAGGGAACAGGTGGTTGACGTTCCGCCGCAAGAGGTAATTACAAAAGACAATACTGTCGTAGTTGTCGATTGTGTAATCTTTTATGAGGTTGTGGATGCATTTAATGCAGTTTATAATGTTGTAAACTTCTATCAAGCAATAACAAAACTTGCACAAACAAATTTAAGAAATATTATTGGAGATTTAGAGCTTGATGAAACATTGACTTCCCGTGAAATGATCAACACAGAATTACGTGAAGTTTTGGATGTTGCCACAGACAAATGGGGAAGCAAAGTAGTCCGTGTTGAAATTCAAAAAATCGAACCTCCTCAGGACATTGTTGAAGCAATGAGTAAACAGATGAAAGCCGAAAGAATGAAACGTGCATCAATTCTTGAAGCAGAAGGATACAAACAATCAGAAATTACTCGTTCCGAAGGAGATAAACAAGCTGCAATTTTAGAAGCAGAAGGTAACGCTGAATCCATTAAAAAAATGGCTGAAGCAGATAAAGAAGCTGCAATCCTTAGAGCTGAAGGTGAAGCAGTTGCAATAGAAAAAGTGTATAATGCAATACATGAAGGAAATCCTGATGACGGATTGATAGCTATCAAATACTTAGAATCACTTGAAAAAATAGCTGATGGTGAATCAAATAAAGTATTTTTACCATTAGAATCAAGTGGAGTATTGGGATCTGTTGCTGGAATAGCCGAATTATTTAAAAAAGATAAAGAGGAATAACTTCCTTTTTATTTAATTTTTTATTTAATTTTTCACATATTGATAAAAAAATTATCAATTAAATCTATTTTTAAAAAATGTTTATATAATTTAATTTACATATCTATATTTAATATAAAATTTACTTTTATATAGTATAATCTAATTCTTTAACAAAATGGAGAATGTGAAAATAAAATGAGAAGGAGAAAAAAGCTTATAATTGCCATCCTATTAGTTATTCTTGTAGGTTTATTGACTGTTATAGCTGGAGCACTTTTAGGTGGTCCTGACTTATCCAATGAAAGTAAAGACATATTAGTACTGGCTTCCGATAAGGAAGAACAGCCTAACGGTGCAGTCGATATGGCATTTATGGTTCATTTAGAAAATGGATCCGTAGCAAACTACACTCCAGTATATCCTGGAGGTAAAGTACATCCAACGCAGGCAGCTCCCGGTGGACTTAGCGGAAGAATGTTATTGCACGATTGTCTTTGGGATGGAGCTAAACAGGGTATGCAATATGCAAAAGAAATTGTGGAGTATAATACCGGCATGCAAGCAGATGCAGTTGTTGTCGTTTATACTGACGGTATCGATGCAGTCATTAATTCTGTAGCCCCGCTGGAAGTGGATGGTGAGCCTACCAACCTCAGTGCAGAAGACATTATCAGAGAAAACGATGCATACAATGGATATCCTGGAAGTGAAAACGTTCAAGGAAACATGTCAAGAGGAGATGCTGTAATGGTATTAGTTAAAGCACTTGCCCAAGCAGCACAAGATCCTGCTAAGAAAAGCACAATGGTTCAAACTGCTTTAGACCAATACTCAAAAGGAAACATCCTTATGACTCCTGAAGGTTCATTCACAAGATTACTTGCTACAAAAGGATTTGAAAGTTTATTATAACTCTTTAAAGAATTTAATTCTTTAAAGAACTTTTTTTATTTAAAATTTTATTAGAAAAAAAAGAAATTAATCATCAATAGCTCTTTTAGCTATATTTTGACCAATTTTAAACGCTGATTGTAAATCATTCGGAAAACGTGTTTCACGGATGTGTCTTCTTTGCTTTTCATCAAACATGTCAGACACATATCTTGAATAGTCTTTGAACTGATAGGTTTCATGAACATAGAGATGTTCAGGTTTTGTAAATATCCTCTGTAAGATGTTTTCATATTTATCAAACAAATCATGATATCCTGATAAATAGGAAACTTCATCAGAAACATTCATAGTATATATGCAAGCCAATGGCATTCTTTTATGGTCCACAGTTTCAACATTGCTATATGCGATAAAAGGAAACATAAATCTTTCCAAAAAGCACCTCATATTCCCTGTCAAATCACCGAAATATACTGGTGAACCTAAAATTACACCATCAGATTGAGTAATTTCGTTTAATATAGGTTTGAAATCATCATTATAGACACAACGACCATAATGACGACCATTTACTTTTTTACAAGCAAAACAACTTTTACATCCATTGAATGGAATATCATATAAATCAACCCTTTCAACATCGGCCTTGGGAAGAACAGATTGTATTCCTTCAAGTGATTTATCCAAAAGTTCTGCAGTGCTGAAAGTTTTTCTAGGACTTCCATTAATAGCAAAAAATTTCATTCTTATTTAGCCTTAAGTTCATTGCATAAATCAACAGCCTTTTTAGCAGCTTTTTCCATTGAAATTTCATATGGAATGCCTGCTTCTTCAAGAAGTTTTTGACCCTCTTCTTCGTTGGTTCCTGTTAATCTAATGACAATATGTATTTCTCTGTCGGAATTTTCCAATGCCTTAATAACACCGCGAGCAACATCATCCGCTTTGGTTATACCACCCAAAACATTTAAAAAGACCACTTTAACAGGATCGTAATTTAAAACAATATTTAAAGCCTGATTGATGATATGCTCTGAAGCTCCACCACCGATATCTAAAAATGTTGCTGGCTCTCCACCGTTGAGCTTAATCATGTCCATTGCAGTCAATGTTAAACCTGCACCATTACCTATTACAGCAATGTCACCGTCTAATTTAACAAAGTCGACAGCTTTCTTTTTATAGTGCAACATGTTAACTAAATCCTGGTGTCTGTATAATGCATCATTTTCAACTTCCATTTTAGCATCTGCAGCAATTAATCCGTCAGGAGTTAGAACTAAAGGATTGATTTCTGCAATTTCACAGTCATACTTATCGAATACATTATATAATTTCCAAATTACATCTCCCATTTGAGGGATTAATTCAGATGGAACGTCCATTTTACGAGCAATTTCACGAGCTTCATATGGCAAAAAGTCGATTAAAGGTTGTGGGTAATATTTAATGATTTTTTCAGGATTTGTTTTTGCTAAATTTTCGATTTCAACCCCACCTTCCTTACTTACCATAATAAGAGGCCTTTTTTCTGACCTGTCAATGGAAATACTTAAGAAATATTCATTGATGATATCTGCTTTTTCTTCAATCAAAAGGTGTTTTACTTTTTCACCTTTAATTTCCATTCCTAAAATTTCATCGGCAACTTTTAAAGCTTCACCAGGATTGTCAGCAAATTTTACACCACCTGCTTTTCCTCTACCTCCTGTTAAAACTTGTGCCTTAACTACAACAGGAACACCCATTTCAGAACATATTGCAACAGCTTCTTCTGGGGAATATGCAACATTTCCTTCAAGGATTTTTATTCCTTCTTTATTAAAAACTTTTTTTGCTACGTTTTCGAAAAACCTCATAATATACACCTATTTAAACTAAATTATATCCTGCTTCAAATGCTTTAATATTTTTTTCTTCAGTACCTGCAGGGACACTGTCCTTAATCGCTTCGATAGCTGCATCCTGGGATATAACTTCAGTAATTTTTGTAATTGCTCCAACCATAACAATGTTTGCTACGATTTTAAGACCGATTTCATCGTTAGCTGTTTGTGTAGCAGGAGCTTCATAAACTTTAATGTTATGCTGATCAATGAACTCGCGTACATCTTCTATATCAGTAGTTCCAGGATCAACAATTAAAGTACCTTCATCTTTTAAATCAACAATATATTTGATTAAAGCTTCATTAGACATAGCTACTAAAATATCCGGACTTTGTACTTTAGGATAATCGATTTCGCTATCGCTAACAACCACTTCACATTTTGAAGCTCCTCCACGAGCTTCGGGACCATAAGATTGAGTTTGAACAGCTTCATTTTTATCAAAGATACTTGCAGCCTTACCTAGGATAATTCCTGCAAGAATAACTCCCTGACCTCCAAATCCACCAATTCTTATTTCGGTTCTCATTATAACTCCTCTTCATAAGCTGAATTGATTAAAGTTTTTTTACCAAATTTCTCTTCACTAATTCTTTCAATGTTTTGTGTAAACTCAGGCCTTTGTGAATTGGCAAATTCTCCAACCACGATTTTTCCTTCCAAGTCTTTTTTCCTCATTCTTTCAGCAGCTGATTTGAATACAGTATTCATTTTTAAAGTAACTGCCATAGCTGTTGGAGTTCTGAGTTTATTTTTACGGCCATAATATGTTGGACATTGGGTTACAACTTCAATGAATGAGAAACCTGGATTTTTAAGACCGTCTTTAATAGCTGTGACTAAGCTTTCAATTTGTATTGTGGTCCATCTTGCAGAGTATGTAGCGCCTGCAGCTGCTACAAGTTCCGCTAAGTTAAATGGAGTATCCATATTTCCATATGGTGCAGTAGTTCCAAAACTGCCTTTAGGAGAAGTAGGGCTGATTTGACCACCAGTCATTCCATAAATATTATTGTTGATACAGATTACAGTTAAATTAATATTTCTTCTGGCAGCGTGAATTAAATGATTACCTCCAATGGAAGCACAGTCACCGTCACCAGTGAAAACTACAACATCCAAATCCTTATTGGCTGTTTTCAAACCGGTAGCAAAACTTAATGCTCTACCGTGAGTTGTATGCAGTGAATCGCAATTCATATAACCTGGAATTCTTGATGAACATCCGATACCGGAAACCATAGCAATATTATCAAAGTCCATTTCTGCTTTTTCCATTCCTTGTAAGAAAGCATTCATGATAGTTCCATTTCCACAGCCGGGAC
>JAFUBV010000328.1 GCA_017460025.1 Methanobrevibacter sp.
CCATAAAGGCAATTTAAAGAGGATATTTATGAAAGTTGTATGTTGTAAGAACTGTGGTGCTAAATACCAACTCGATGATAATGACGATATTTCATCATTTGAATGTTCTTCATGTGCAGGAGACTTAGAACTTTTAGAAGATTATTCTAATAGCCAATCATCCTCTAATTCAGGCATATTAAGCTCAATAAAATATGATAATTCACAGATTGTTCAGTGCGAAGACTGTGGATTGAAATATAAGATTAAAGCAAGCGACAATATACTGGACTATGAGTGTGACAGTTGTGGAGGTTCTTTAAGATATCTTGACTCAGAAATGAATAAGGAATTAGACCAATACATTGATGAGAGAAGAAAAGAACTTGCAGAAATTAGAAAAAATCAAAGCCAAAATCCTGAATTTGAAGAGCAAACAGAAGATAACGCACGCTCCATAAAATCCATTACTGATAAGCTTGAAAATTTCTTTTCAGAAGATCAAATGCAAAAAATTGCTGAAGAGGAACTTGAAGAAGAAAGATTACAAGTTGAAAATCATGCTAGAACAGCTAGAACTACCATTCCTGAACAGGTTTTATCAAAATTCGGTAAAGAATTTGCCTTTCCAAAAACTAACGATTATAATATATTAAAAGAATTCCTAAAAGATGAGTTCTTCAAAGGAATGAAAGTGTATTATGAAACTCCTGAAAAAGAGGATAAAGGCAGATTTGATGGAATTTTAAATAAAATTTCAATTAAGGAACCTGGAGACGGAATTGTTTCAACAGATATGCTAACTGATGACGGTCCTGATTTTGACATTAGAAATCTGAATACAGACCAATATGTCATCATTGCTGGTGTTGTCATATTTGTTTTAAGCATAATTGAAGTTGTATTTGTCAATAGTGGAATAGGGCTTGCAGCTTTATTAATAGGAATCGTCATTATAGCTTATGGACTTTATAGAACAAGAGATACTCAGGAAACTACTATCAGAACAAGAATCATTAGAGAACATTTGTTAACTTTACCTGAAGAGTATTATGTATTCTATAATGTTAAAACCCCAACTTCACCTGTTGGAATTAATCACGTTGTTGTTGGACCTACAGGAATCTATGCGCTCCTTTCTCAAAAGTATAATCCTAAAAATAGATTAAATTCAGAAAATGAGAATATAGAATTAATTAAGTCTGCCGATAAAGATCAGGAGAAATTTGAAATCAAACGTGTTGGAAATCAAAAGCTCTTCAAATACACTACAAAACAAGCTAAATTCTCACAGGACAATGCCATCAAACAAAAAGCATTGACATTGGGAGAAGATTTAATTAATTTCCTTAATGATAACAACATCAGAAACTGTTTTGTTGAACCTTTAGTAGGTTTCATTAATAATGAAGTGGTTGTCATAAATATGCCTTTAACTGATGAAGACTTATTTATTGACGAATTATTGAATACAATCCAAAATAGTACAATTAAATTAAATTCTGAAACTATAGATAAATGTGCAGTATTGTTAAGCAAATATTCTGCAGATTGTTCTTCAGAATTTTAATTTTACTTCTTTTTTTAAAAATAGAATAGGAAAGAAGAGTTATTCTTCTTTAAGTTTTTTAGAGCTGACATCCCATTTATACATATAATCTTTAGGTAATGATGAGATGTTATTTGCTTTGCTGAAATATTTTTCAGCCTCAAAATAATCTTTCTGATCGAAAAATATCAATGCTTTGCCGCATAGCGCCTCGAAGTTTTTCTCATCAATATTCAACACTGAATCATATACCTTTAAAGCATGCCCTATGTCTCCTTTTGCAGCATATGCTTTTGCAATATATAATCTTGCATCAGTATAATCCTCATTTAATGCTAAACAGTTAATTAACTCTTCAATAGCTTCGCCATATCTTCCCAAGTTAATCAATGCTCTTCCTTTTAGGTAATATGCCTCCCAATTTAACTCATCGACAAGCAATGCCTTATTACACAGATATATTACTCTTTGATTATCACCAGAGTTTTCCAGTTTGCTTCTAGCCCTATTAATATAGATGATATCTCTGTTTAAAGCTTTTTTAGAGTTTTTGGAAAAATCATCAAATGCATCTTCAACATCCATTTCATCAAACATTTGGACGGTTTCCTTTTTAATTTGATTAACATCACTAATGAATTGATTGAAAATTGATTCTACAAAATGTTCTGTGTCTTCAGGACTTTTGAATTCCTTTCCGCATTCCGGACAGAATTTTTCAAAGCCTTCTAATTTGTATCCACATTCGTAACAAAATTTCATAGACAACACCAATTTATAATTAAACACAAGTTATTAATAAAGATTACTCTTTTCATTCCAACATTTCAAAATCAATCAAGGTATCCTCTTCAATGTCAAATCGTGCAGTCTTGCCTATGACCTCATCCAATTTATCAGGAGATATGCCTATTCCCGGCCTTTTAAATGTAAGAATATCTTTAGAAATCACATCTCCTTTTTTGATAGATTTCGCAAGCACTATTGAACGTCTTTCAGCACGTCTTGTAGATGACTCATAAATTAAAGGCTGTTTGTTTTTCATGCCTCTTATTTGAGATAAAAATCCGATATTTGTTTTAAAAATCATTACATCTTCAGGATCCATTGAATGAATATGATCATCACCCGGAAGGGACTTGTCTAAAGTAAAATGCTTTTCAATAATATCCGCACCAAAATTATACGCTGCCGTTAAAACAAACATGCTTGAATCAGATACTGTGTGGTCGGAATAACCGATTTCATATTCCGGAAAGTTTTGAGCCAAATCCTGAATCATTGCCAAATTTGCATCCCGATAATTTGTTGGAAATGATAAAATACTATGCATTATGGCTATATCAACAGTTGAAACATCTTCAATAGCTCGAACTGCCTGTTTAACCTCATTTAATGTTGCACCACCAGTGGACAGTAAAATGGGTTTATTTTTTCCTGCAACATATTGAATAAAAGGAATGTTAGTTAAATCAGATGATGACAACGGATAGATATCCATAAATTCATCAAGATAATCGGCAGATTCAATATCCAAAGGAGTTGATAGAAATTTTATACCTATTTCATCACAATACCTTGCCAATTCACAAAATTCTTCATATCCAAACTCATCATATTTTTTAAACAAATCAAAAAGTGATGCCAGATACTCATCATCCAAATCACGGGTTTTTTTAGAAACGATATTTTCCGTTTTATAAGATTGGAATTTTACCGCATCAATTCCGCATTTTTTTGCTTCAAGAATCATTTGCTTTGCAGCATCCATCAATGAGATTTCTTCCTTTTCAGCAATATCATAATAATTAACACCAATATCTGCTATCAAATATGGTTTTTTATGGAAAATGTTCATTGTACCACCCATTATTGCTTGAATTCACGAGTCCAGTATTTTTCCTCAACAACAGAATGAATATTTTCATATCCGTGTTTTAAATCAATATTTTTCATTAGATTACTCATATTCTGCCTTAATTCAAAGTCCTGCCATACAATCTTAAATTGATTGGAAATATCCTCATCAGACAATGTTTCTGCAAGACCCATATTGATAAATCCGTTATTATGTGATCCGAATGCGTGTGTCTGTTCACGTCCATTTTGACAGATGCAAATACATGGAGTTCCGATGCAGCACACCTCATACATTGTTCTTCCGGCAGAAGTAATTACCACATCCGCCTTCAGCATGAAGTCACCCACATTATTTACATTGGAATAGATTTGAACATTGTTGGCCAGTTCATATTTTTCAATGAGTTGTGCTTTATTTGAAAACCTGTCTTCTAGAATAATATTGATTC
>JAFUBV010000329.1 GCA_017460025.1 Methanobrevibacter sp.
CAACATGAACTCATCCTTAACTGTTCTTACAACATCCAAATAAGGCAAAGCAGGTTTAACCATTAAAAAGTCGCAGCCTTCAATCACATCAAGTTCACATTCACGAATAGCTTCAACCGCATTTGCAGGATCCATCTGATAGCTTTTCCTATCCCCTTTGTGAGGTGATGAACAGGCTGCCTGACGGAACGGTTCATAAAATGCTGATGCATATTTTGCTGAATATGACATAATCATGACATTATAATAGCCGTTTTCATCCAATGCCTGTCTGATGGCACCAACCCTTCCATCCATCATGTCTGAAGGAGCTACAATGTCTGCACCAGCACGGGCATGTGAAAGAGCCACTTTTGCAATGTATTCCAATGATTCATCATTCAAAATTTCAATTCCGTCATCAGTATCATCATTCTGCTTAATTAAACCGCAATGTCCATGAGAAGTGTATTGGCATAAGCACACATCACTTATAACAACCAGATTGGTCTGCTTTTTAAGTTCACGGATAGCCTTTTGAACGATACCAGTATCTGCATAATCAGGAGTTGCGATTTCATCCTTTTCATCTTCCGGAGGAATACCGAAAACGATGATTGATTTTAATCCTTTAGCTTCCAGTTTTTTAGCAAATTCAACACCGCTTTTCAAGGAGTATCTGAATTCACCTGGAAGGGATGAAATTTCCTCTTTTTCATCACCCTCAAGTTCTTGCTTAAAATAAATCGGATAAATTAAATCTTCCTTTTGAAGTTTTGTTTCACGTACAATATCACGAATTTTTGAGTTTTTTCTTAATCTTCTCATTCTTGTAATTGGAAACTGCATTTATTTCACCTTGTTATTAATATTCACATTAAAATTATTTAAATTATAACATATTAAAATATTAATAGTTTAAATTAAATATAATTTAGTATGTCAAACAAAATTGGGGAAAAATTTCAAATTACAAGCTTTGGTTCAAGTCATGGGACTGCTGTAGGTGCAATTGTTGATGGATGCCCTGCAAATCTTGAACTGAGTGTTGAAGATATTCAAAAGGAACTTGATAAAAGGAAACCTGGCACAAGCAGTGTAACCACACCTAGAAAGGAATCTGATGAAGTGCAGATATTGTCAGGGATTTTTGAAGGAAAAACTGATGGAACACCGATAACAGGAGTTGTTTTTAATAAAAACCAACATTCCAAAGACTATTCAATGTTTAAAGATACACCACGTCCTTCACATGGAGATTATGGCTGGATGACAAAATATGGAAATTACGATTATAATGGCGGAGGCCGTGGAAGCGGCAGAGTTACCATAGGACATGTCATTGGAGGAGCCATAGCTAAAAAGCTCCTGAAAACACAAAACATAGAAATAATTTCACACGTCACACAAATTGGAGACATTAAAGCTGAAAAATTATCATTTGATGAAATCAAAGCCAATATTGAAACGAATCCTGTTCGCTGCGCTGATTTGAAAGCTTCAAAGGAAATGGAAGAACTGATAATTGCCAAAAAGCAGGAAGGAGATTCCGTTGGAGGCATTGTAGAAACAATAGCTGTTAATGTTCCTGCAGGTCTTGGCGAACCTGTATTTGAAAGGCTTGACGGGGACCTTGCAAGAATTCTAATGAATATCGGTGCTGTAAAAGGCGTTGAAATAGGCTTGGGTTTTGATGTTGCAAACAAATGCGCTTCACAAATAAATGATGAGTATTATATTGAAGAAAATTCCATAAAAACTAAAACAAACAATTCCGGTGGAATTATCGGCGGAATGAGTAACGGCATGCCAATCATATCAAGAATTGCAATAAAGCCAACCCCATCAATTTCCAAATGTCAGGATTCCATTGATTTGGAAAAAATGGAAAATAAAAAAATAGAAATAAAAGGAAGACACGATCCTTGCATCTGTCCAAGAGTAACTGTTGTTGCTGAATCATCAACTGCAATAGTTCTGGCAGACCATATGATTCGCTCAGGATTTATAAATCCAAGCAATCTCAATGATTAAACCTTTTGTCCATTTGTGCAAACTCATCAGTTTCCCCATGTTTGATTGCAAGTTTATTTGCATTTTTCCTTTCGAAACGTGACAGATTATTATTTGATCCGTGGAAAGGCGCATCCACATCTTTAAGAGATACGATGCGAGCTCTTGCAGGATTATTAAAATTAATATCAAGTGACATCCCATCAAATGCCGCTAAAGTTTTAACACCGGTTATTCTGGTGATTCTTTTAGCCTCACCAATAGGATTATTGGAGATCATTTTAAGACCTAAATGAGTCATTATTGCCAATTTAGGTTTAATTTCTTTTAATAAGTTAATAAATCCCTGAGAACATAAATGACCTTTGATTGATCTTCCGCCGGGACGCAATACACTAGCTATTAGAATATCCGCATCCATGTGTGCTTCGACCAGTTCCTGGAAATAGGAAGTGTCTGAAGTATAGGATATTTTAAAATCCTTATATTCCATCTGGAAACCTACACCTACCGGATCCCCATGTCTTGTAGGAGTTGCCTTGATTAGGCAATTATCAAAATATCTGACATCTCCTGATTCGATTTCAATCAGATTGGATTTGGTCTGATGATACTTTGAAATGCATGGTCCCCATTTATCAAAACCTGTCAGGACACTTTTTGCACCTATAATATGACCATTATCCTGAGTCATTCCACGAGTCATTGCTTCAATCAATATTTCAGCATCATTATAATGGTCAGTGTGTGCATGAGATACAAAGATTCCGTCGATATTTCTCGGATCAAGACCAAACTGATATGTCCTGACTAAAGCTCCAGGTCCTGGGTCAACATGATAATTCTTTCCACCCAAATTATCAATTCTAAATCCGCCAGTCATTCTTCTTTGGTTGATGGCAGAAAAGCGTCCGCCACCAGTTCCTAAGAATATTAATTTCATTTAGCTGCCTCATAGTGAACATAGGATAATATCACATGACAATGGGGATTTATTTCTTTTAAGACATAAGACTTCATCTTTAATAACGACTTTATCTCCAATTTTAATATCGTCAGTATCGGCAAACATTATGACATTATGATTAGGGCCTGCCAATGGCTTCCAATTGAAATTAAATGCCTGTGTCTTATTATTTAATTTCACTTCAATCATTTTTCCGTCAATTGATTCCACTTTACCGACCGGTCCTTCATCAATGATTTTATTAGCCAATTCAATTTCTCTGGTTTTTTCAATCATTTCTTCAGTTAATTGTTGCCTATACTTAGTTAAAACTTTAATATCCGCATCAATTGTAATGTTAAGATGTTTTTGAGCTTCAGATGGAGTGAATTTAGGTTGCTGAATCAGCACATCAAATTCCTTACCTATAGTTGGGGTCTTTTTAGAAATTTCTGTTAAAATTTCTTCAAATATGTCTCCCATTAACCTTAAACTATGGGAAGCTTTCCATCTTCTTTGAATTAAAGTTTCAGCCTGTTTTTTTGCAAAGTCATTTCCAAATAAAATAATGCCCTTTTCACCTGCATTACGGGATTTTGTTTCTGAACCTATCAATTCTACAATTTGATAACCGTTAGTTGTTCCGTAAATCCTTTTACGTTTTGTTTCATGTGTTCCTTTAGTACTTACTTCTCCCCTAACAGTATTACCTACAATCCGTAATTTATCAGCATCATCAGTTATTTTAATTGGAACATCAAGTTCTTTAGATCTTTTTAAAAGGTCATCGTCTGTTGTGATACTTCCGTCATACAATTCGTCTTCTAGCGCTTGCCTATTATTACCGAAATAGGCAATTCTTCTTTTATCACTGGCCATTACACAGCCTTTTTTTCCAACATAAGCTATGATTAAACTCATAATCCTCCTCACTTTAATCAAATTTTCAAAATATATTTATATATTAGTTATATTAATTCTAATATTAAATCATTTTCATATAACGTCCTACTTTTTTCATTAAAAAATCCTTTAATTACTATTTTAATTATTCTATAAAGGTTTAAAACTAATTATTTAATCAATATCTTTATATAATAATAAATCAAAATATTAAAACATAAATAATTGTTAATTATTTATCATTATAAATTAATAGTGTTAAATACAAAGGAGAAAATTTTATGAAAAATCTCGATAAGATGTTTAAACCTGAATCCGTGGCTGTCATTGGAGCCTCAAACACACCGGGAAAAGTAGGATACATCATTGTAGACAACTTAATCAATGATGGATTCGAAGGAAAAATTTATCCTGTAAATCCTAAAGGTGGAGAAATTTTAGGTAAACA
>JAFUBV010000330.1 GCA_017460025.1 Methanobrevibacter sp.
ATTCCCTTAAGGCAGTTATCAAAGGTGAAGAAATTAACTGGGACAAGCATGAGCGCAACTGCGAAATCAAGGCAATCACATTTCATCAGATGGAAGTCAGCATCACCGACACTGTTCAGCTGAAGGCAATTGTTGACTTATAATTATAAATAAAATATGAATCAAACAATATATTATGAAAAGAATTAAGACAACATCCAGAATATTTGAACAGATATTAGGTGTTCTGGGTTAATTTTTAAGCATTATTTCCGGATCATTCATACTGTTCATTGAAAGCGGAGGACTTCAGGGGAACTCCTTCATTGCAATAATATCAATAGTAGGTGCGCTTTTGGGATTTTTTGCTTCTTTTTATGTCAACAGGGATGTTGAAGTGGCAGGAGTCGGATTTGTCATAGCAGCAATACTTGTGTTAATCGGAACTCCTCATCTGGGAATCTTTGGAGCTATACTGATTCTGATTGCAGGAATGTCTGCATTGTTTAGAAAGTGATTTTCATGATTGACAAAAAAATATTGTCTGTTTTTTTCATAATCTTTTTAATGGCCGTTTTGAATGTACATGCGGAGGATGATAACATTAAGCTCACTGTTAACAACACCACTTTTGATGTTGAATTGGAGGATAACTCAGCAACATCAGAACTGATTAAAAGATTGCATGAAGGCAATATCACAATCAACGCCAAAGACTATGGTAATTTTGAAAAGGTCGGCGATTTGGGATTTTCACTCCCGACTAGTGATGAAAACATCGAAACTTCTCCGGGAGACATTGTATTGTATCAGTCCAATCAGATTTCACTTTTCTATGAGTCCCATTCATGGAGCTATACAAAAATTGGAAAAATCAAAAATGCAACCGCAGAAGAGCTGGCAGATGTTCTGGGCTCTGGGGATGTGGAAATCGTTTTGAGTATGGAATAATTTTACACTTGAAACTATTCTTTTAATACTTTATTTTATCAAAATATTGTTTTTATTTAAAATTTCTAATAAATAAGTATTTTTAATATTATTTCATTTTCAAAATAAATTAAAAAACTTTATATATTATTAAAACAAACTGTTATTTAATTAATTTTTTTGAGGTTATTACCATGATTTCAAATGAAAAGCAAACCGTCACACAGCTAACACAATATATTGCATCCTTATTCAAGGAAAACGACATGTTAATTAACGACATCACTGTTCAGAAAATGATTTATCAAATCAAAATGGATTTGGGCAATAAGCATCCGTTATATGATAAGCTGCCTTACTACTGGTATTATTACGGTCCATATTGTGAATTAATAACAGAATCATTCAACGATTTCGCCAAATCTTCTAAAGATTTATTTTCACTTCAGGGTGTCAAATTGAATACTGAATATGAAATTATCGATGAATTTCCTGAATTGATGGATTTGAGTGAAAATCTGCTGGATAAAGGAAATTACATTTACAATGATTTGACAGAAGATATCTATAAGAATTATGCTCCTCTTGATGTTATATATCCTTTTAAGTATGGCATTTTCAATCAAACGCAAAACGATAATCTGATGATTTCTGGGATGATTTTGTTAAGTTATTCAGGCAATGTCAACTTAAACTAATAAAATTATATGATTTTATGGAATTTTCGAGAATTTTCACAGGATTTACTGTAGAATTAAATATTTTAAATGATGAGCATTTAATTGAACATTATTGGGAAACAATTAAAAATCCTATTCGAAATTTGTGGTTTACCTTTGCTAAGGGTTTAAGAATTCAATGTCATGATTTCTATTATGATAATCATTGTAAAAATTGGAAAATTCATTTTAATAATTCAATGGACGAATTAGATAATCAATTATTTGATTTCATAGATAAATTTTCTAATATAACTTATTCTAAGAAAATTGAATACACGGAATCTCAAAAAAGAATTCTTAATTCAACAATTGGTGTATATTTGGGGGATGATTATGAGGGATGAACATGGGTATCATTTTATAGACACTAATGTCTTTTTGAGCATTGTTTTAGAGAATACTTCAAAATATATTTGTAAAAAATATTTTGAATATACTTCTGAAAAATTCACCTCTGGTAAAGTTAGAATGGAGTCTCATAATGTTATTTTCAAATTGTATAATCTTTCTTCGAATATTGTTGATTCCATTAAAGAATATGTTCAGTTAAATAATATTCCTGATGTTGATGTTGTGAATCATATTAACATTATAAAAAGAAATTTTTTAAATAAATATTCTAATGAGCAATTTCCTTTTGGTTTTAAAAAAAGAAAATTTAATGATATTGTCAATGAATATTTTCATTGTATAAAAGATGAATTTTACAAATATTCATATTATAACTCTTCCACATCTTTTGAATGATGAATATAAACATATTTCAGATTCATTTGTCAATTCATCAAAAAACTTAAATAATCTCTTGAATCAAGTTCAAGTATGTTCCTTTGATAAAAATCCTAAAGATACTTATTATCTAGATATTTTAGAAAGTGAGAGTATTCACAGTCCAGATGATGAAATTCTTCTGGACAGTTTCAAATGCTCCAAATCCTTGAATGAGATTATATTTTTCATTACAATGGATGGAGAAATTTTGAATTTCCGCAGGAAAATATCTGAACTTTTTGATTACAAAGTATATGTTTCTAATCCGAAAGATTATTTGAATAATTAAGGTAAATTATTTAATCAATTAATCTCAAAATATTAAAACATACTAAACTCGTGATTTTTATGACTATCAAAGATGAAATTAAAAAAGTTAGGGATAATGTTTATGAAGTTCCTGGAAGCTACAACAAGAAAATGAGGGCTTCAGGAAGATTATATATTGATGATGAAAGTTTTGAAGCACTTGAAGAAGGTGCAGTGCAGCAAATAGTTAATGTCGCATGCCTTCCTGGAGTATACAAGTACTCAATTGCAATGCCTGATGTCCATTTCGGATACGGTTTCCCGATAGGTGGTGTTGCAGCATTCCGCTTAAGAAACGGTATTGTATCTCCCGGAGGTGTAGGTTTTGACATCAACTGTGGTGTCAGGCTAATCAAATCCAATCTGACTTTAGACGACATTGAGGACCATATGGACGAACTTGTGGAGGCATTGTTCAAAAACATTCCGTCAGGTGTCGGATCCAAAGGAAAAGTCAGACTCAGTGAAGATGAAATCAACAATGTATTGGACTATGGTGCACAGTGGGCTGTTGAAAACGGTTACGGATGGAAGGAAGATTTGGATGTTATAGAAGAAAACGGAAGAATCGCTGATGCAGATTCATCTGAAGTAAGTGACAAGGCCAAAAAAAGAGGAATTCCACAATTAGGTTCTTTAGGCTCAGGTAATCACTTCCTTGAAATTCAGGTTGTTGATGAAATCTACAATGAGGAAGTTGCTGAAGTCTACGGATTAAAAAAAGGAATGATTGTTGTCATGGTTCATACAGGTTCCCGTGGATGCGGACACCAGGTATGTTCAGATTACTTAAGAATAATGGATAAGGCTTATCAGAATTATAAGATTGATATTGCAGACAGACAGCTAGCATGTGCTCCTCTAAATTCCAAAGAAGCACTAAGCTATTTAAAAGCAATG
The DNA here is from genome assembly GCA_017460025.1 of Methanobrevibacter sp. Taxonomy (GTDB): domain Archaea; phylum Methanobacteriota; class Methanobacteria; order Methanobacteriales; family Methanobacteriaceae; genus Methanocatella. The sequence goes on from JAFUBV010000330.1 coordinate 3,612, forward strand.
TATGGTGCAGCAAATTATGCATGGGCAAACAGGCAGATGATTACACATTGGATTCGTGAATCATTTGAGGAAGTGCTGGGAAAAACCGCCCGTGAAATGGATATGCAGATTGTATATGATGTTGCTCACAACATTGCAAAAATGGAAACTCATGACTTCAAGGGAATCGATATTGAATTGCTTGTTCACAGAAAAGGAGCAACACGTGCATTCGGTCCTGGCCGTGAAGAGGTCCCTGAAAAGTATCGTGAAGTCGGCCAGCCTGTACTGATTCCCGGAACTATGGGAACCGCTTCATACGTATTGCACGGAACTGATATTGCAATGCAGGAGACTTTCGGTTCAACAGCACACGGTGCAGGAAGGGTTCTATCACGTTCACAGGCTAAAAAGGACTACGATGCCGATGATATTGTCAATAATATGGAAAGCAATGGAATCAAAATCAAAGCAACATCCAAACATGTCATTGCAGAAGAGGCACCTGGCGCTTATAAGGATGTTGACAGTGTAGTTCGCGTATCTGACTCAACAGGAATCGCTAAGCTTGTTGCAAAAGTAAAACCGTTAGCTGTTACAAAAGGATAGTCATAAAATGATTGGAATTATAGGTGGAAGTGGAGTTTACGAAATAACATCCAAAGCAGACAACGTTGAAAAAAGGATAGTCAATACAGATTACGGGGATGTTGAAGTATCCATTTTGGATATCTTTGAAAAAACAGTTGCATTCATCCCAAGACATGCTTCAGGACACAGTATTCCTCCACACAAAATCAATTTCAGAGCCAATATCGATGCACTTAAAAACGTTGGTGTGACCCAAATCATCGCAACAAACTCTGTAGGGTCTATGAATCTGGAAATGCCTCCCGGATCATTTGTCATTCCGGATGACTTTTTGGATTTTTCAGAAAACAGGGATAAAACCTTCTATGAAAATAAGGTAGTTCATATTGACGTAACAGAGCCATATTGCCCAACTCTAAAAGAGATTTTAAACGAATCAGGCGATGTCATACTTGGCGGAACCTATGTATGTACACAGGGTCCCAGATTTGAAACTCCTGCTGAAATCAAAATGTTTAAGATGCTTGGAGGAGATTTGGTTGGAATGACTGGCCTTCCTGAAGTAACTCTTGCAAGGGAACGTGAAATTTGCTATAATTCCATTTGCATTGTTTCAAATTATGCATCAGGCATATCTGAAAGCGAACTGACTATAGATGAAGTCTTTGAAATGGTTGAAGCCCGCCAGAATGATTTGCTGGAACTGATTTACAATTTCATTAAAAATGCGCAAGACAAAGACTGCGGATGCCATCACGCACTGGATGGCGCTGAAGTATAAGGGTGTTGAAAATGGCTAAAGTAATATTGTTAAACGGATCTCCAAGAGCTGACAGCAATACATTGGACGTTTTGGAAGTTTGTGCCAAAGAAATTGAAAAAAACGGTGTTGAAACTGAAATAATTTCCCTAAGGGGAAAGAAAATCCAATCCTGCGTAGCATGCCTAAGCTGCAGTGAAACCGGAAACTGCGCACTAAATGACGGTTTGGATGAAATAATCGATAAAATTCGTGATGCTGACGGATTCATTCCGGCAGCACCAGTTTATTTTGGAACAGCACGTGGAGACATCATGTCAGCGCTTCAAAGGATAGGTAAGGTATCAAGATCAGGAGATAAATTCCTGACATGGAAAGTCGGAGGTCCAATTGCTGTTGGAAGACGTGGTGGCCAGACATTAACATTGCAGGAAATGACAATGTTTTTCCCAATCAATAACATGATTATTGCAGGAAGTACCTACTGGAACATGGTTATCGCCGGTGAAGAGGGTACTGCATTTGAAGACACGGAAGGAATCGAAACAATAAAGCTTTTCGGTGAAAATGTCGCAAAAATAATAAAGAAATTAGGTGATTAAATGAAAATAGCTGTTGTATCATCAAATGGTGTTGATGTTGATTTGCATCTTGGAAAAGGTTATTCATTATATGTCTATGAATACGAAGACGATGATTTGACTTTCATTGAACACAGGGAAGTGGACATAGACCTTGAAAGTCAGCATCAGGGAAGTAAAGTAATCAAGGCTTGCGAAGATTGTGATGTTATTATTGCTGTTCAATTCGGATTCAAATCCAAAATCAAAGCGGATGAATTAAACATCAAACTCGTAAGCGATGAAGGATCTGTTGATGAAGTTTTAAAATCATACATTGACCATTATAATTTCATGAAAAATTAAGCTTGTCTATGACAAGCACACCCCATTACCATGTCAGTTAGAGATTATTTGAATTTCAATTACTTAATACTTTTTCCGGGGAACTTACAAAAAATGGATGTTATTTTCTCATTGACTAATAGAAGTTCTAATTATTGCTTAAAAAAATAAAATAATAATTATTTAATATTTTTGGGTATTTGAATATATAATATAATTAATTTATCAAATTAAATATTATTCCTTTTGTTCAAATATTTGAACAAGTTTTTATATATTAATTGTTCATCTATTTGAATAGGTATAAGTTTATTTATCTAAATTGTATAATATTATAATATGTCTGAAATAAGTTGGTTTGCTTTTGAAAATAATGATTTGGATTTTCCGATTTACAGGAAAAATCCTCATGTTCCCAAATGGGGATGGATTGTACTCTTTATTGCTTTGGTCATTGGATTCATATTCCAGATGGGTTCTTCAATTTATTCCGCAATATTGGCATGCGCAATTCCTTTAATTCCATTGCTTTATTTTTTGAAATGGGATTATAAGGCAATATTTCAAAAGCCTAAGCTCAGTGAAATTGGCCTTGCTGTAGCGCTTTTTATAGGATATATGGTATATGCATTGCTTATTGCATCTGTTTTAGATGGTGTCGGAATAACGGGCGGGGATTTGATAGATTCAGCCACAGTAACTGTGATGTCTCTTCCTCCTTTGATATTTTCACTGATGGGAGAGGAGCTAATCAAGTTCATTCCTTTCATGTTTTTCATGAGGCTTGCATATAAATATTCAAATAAACGTAAACTTTCAGTAATACTGTCAATGCTAATTGTGATGGTATTCTTCGCATCATTACATGCATTTGACCTTAACACGTTCATGTTTGCATTGGTTGTACAGGGTTTAGGTTCAATATTTGAGTTTTTCGGTTATATCAAAACAAAAAACATCTTAATTTCATACATTACGCATCTATGCACGGATGTTTTCATTTTCTCTCTTGCAATAATGGGGGCTGCTTAAATGAAAAGAAGAATGTTAATAATATTGGTTTTAGTTATTTTAACGGTGGGCATTTCAGTAAGTTTCGCTAGTGATGCCTTAAAAAGTAGTGATGATTTTACACAAGCAATTAATCAGGCACAAACAGAAAACAAAAATATTGTAGTTATTTTTGAACAGGAAGGCTGTGTGTACTGTGATATATTAAAGGATAATACTCTGATTGATTCAAGAGTCATTGATGAGCTGAACAATAATTTTGTTTTGGTGTTCGTTGATATTAATGAGTATCCTGAACTTGCAAGCGAATATGATGTATATGGAACTCCAACAATATCAATATTGGATTCCAGCCAGCAGCAACTGGGCAGAATTGAAGGCTATGTTGATGCTGATGACTTTTTAGAAATGCTTCAGGGGGTTTAAATGGAAATATTTCCCCTGATTTCTTTTTTTACTGGAGTAATTTCAATATTGTCTCCATGTATCCTTCCGATTTTACCGATATTTATTGGATTTAATTTGAAATCAAGGACAAAGCGGGAAATCCTCTCATTTGGCTTCGGGCTTTTTTCAATATTTACTGTAATAATATTTCTCACGGCATTTTTCACTTCATTAGTATATAAATATATTATATATGTAAGAATTGCATCAGCAGCTTTGCTTCTGATTATAGGAATTTCAATGCTTTTGGACTTTTCATTCAATTTCATCAGGATATCTCCTGGAAAAGATGCAGGATCTTTCATGCTGGGCTTTTTAACATCCGTTGCCTGGGTTCCATGCTACAGCGCTTATCTGATTTCACTTATTTCACTTCTGGTTACAACAGCAGATCCCTTATTCGTCACTTTCAATATAATATTATATTGTTTGGGCTTTGGGCTTGCAATAGTGGCTTTAAGTTTCATATTATCAAAAATAAACATAGAGTCATTAATTGAAAGGACAGCATACATTCCAAAAATTTTTGCTATATTAATAATTATAAGTGCAGTCTATCTGTTGATATAATTTTTAAAAATATTTATATACCATGAATAAAATATGTAATAATAACCTTTATGGGCGGGTTTTAATTAAATAAAACTTTATTACAAATTATTCTTTAAATAACGTGAGAAGAACTCACAATAGTCGAATAAGAGATTATAGATTTATAATCTGTTATAATTTCATTTTATAGATTATTTTATGTAAGATTACAGAAATACTCTATTTGGAGACTATTTTTCAAAATTAAATGGCGATACGCTAAATATAATTATAAAATATTTTAAAATAAAAAACGGTTGATATAATGGCAAAGGCAAAATCAAGACGTAGAGTACGTGACACTTGGAAAGAAAAATCATGGTATACTATTAAAACACCATTAATGTTTGAAGAAAAAGAAATTGGGGAAACCCCAGCTAAAGATGCAGATCTCTTAATTGGAAGAGGAGTAGAAGTCACAATGAGAGAATTAACTGGTGACTTTTCAAAACAATACATCAAACTCAGATTTGAAATCGATAACGTAGCTGGAGATGTAGCAACCACCAAATTCACAGGTCACAAAACCACTACTGATTACGTAAGAAGTATGATTAGAAGAGGAACATCCAGAATCGATGCTTCCACTATTGTAAAAACTAAGGATGATCGCAGAATTAAACTTCATGTTTTAGCTGTAACTATAAGAAGAGCTAAATCTTCCCAACAAAAATACATGAGACAAGTAATTGAAGAGTTACTTAAAGAAACTGCAGCTGAAAGAACTTATGAAGAATTAGTTAAATCATCTGTAAACGGTAAATTAGCATCTGAAATTTACCACACTGCTAAAAAAATCTACCCACTTAAAAGAGTGGAAATTATCAAAAGTAAAGTAATCAAATAGATTACTTTTTTTTACTTCTTTTTTTCAATATTTTTCATTTTTCAATGGAGATTTGTTCAATTTTTATTTTGTTAGTATTTTGTTTGTAATTTTTGCATGTTATTACTGCTTGGTTGAACATGTTCGTATGCTTTCAAATAATATGGCTATAACGTGATGTGGGTGTTTATAGTGGGTTATTATTTTTTAAAAGAATTGATAGTATTTTAATTTTAAAATAACTTATTTTCAAATGCTTTTTCTTTTTTTTCTATGTCTTATTTCAAGAATAATCTTTATTTTTTCATTATTTTTTCATGGATTGTTTAATTGTAAAATATTTATTTAATTTAAATATAATTAATATTTAGTTCATTTTTTTAGTATAATATTAAATATTTTCTATTATATTTTATATTTTTATCATTTTTTTCATAATTTTAAAAAAATAAAGTTTATATATATGTTTTGTCAAAAATAGATATCATTATACTATATAAAAAATGATTGAGGTAGATTTTGTGAAAAAGGTATGGATAATCATTATAATATGTTTATTCGCATTATTAACGCTTTCAGCGGTTTCAGCAAGTGGTGAAGCTGAATACCAGAATCTTACTGCAAGCGTTGATGATATAAGCATATTAGAAATCAATTCTAATGATGTAATATTGACTTCAATGGATGAAGTTGATAATGAAAGTGACGTGTTAGGGGATTCACTTTCTAATAATGATGATATATTAAGTGATGGGAATGGCGGTTCATTCACGGATCTTAATAATGCTATAAACGGAGATACTACTAAAACATTGATTACCCTTCAGGGAGACTATGTTTTTGATAGTGAAAAGGATACGGCCTTTAATGCAGGTATTGTAATCACCAGATCATTAACTATAACTGCTGATGGTGATGTAACCATTGACGGTAACAATCTGGCCAGAGCATTGCGTATTGCTTCCGGAAATACTGTGACGATAACAGGTATTACATTTAAAAACTGTTATTCTCAAGCGGTAGGTCAAATTCCAGCTCAGGGAGGAGCTATACTTGCTCAAGGTGTTGTCCATATTGATAATTGTAGATTCATTGACAACACTGCTAATTATGCCAATGGTGGTGCAGTATGTTTAGCAGGTTATGCAAGCACAATTACCAATTCATACTTTGAAGGTAACAAAGCAATTAAAGATCCTGGTAACTTGCAGAGTGGTGGTGCAGGTGCTGTATTTATAAATGCTAATAATACGACTATCAGCCATTCTACTTTTATTAAGAATGTGGCTGGGTTGAACGGTGGTGCTATTGGTAGTAGTGGTAATCATCTTGAAAATGTAACTATTACTAATTGTACTATAAGCAACAACACTGCTGACGGTTCTGCTGGTGGTGTAGGTATGCAAAGTAAAAACTTCATTATATCCAATACTACTTTCAAATATAATGAAGCTAAAGGTTTATATGAAGCTTATCCAGGTAATGGTGGTGGATTAGTAATGAGAGGTTGGGATAGTTATGCATATAACTGTACATTTATAGGAAACATTGCTAAACAGCATGGTGGTGCAGCATTTTCAACCAACACTTCATATGACCAATTAAATAATAATACTGGTTTCGAACTTTGTACATTCACTGACAATACTGCAGGTTTTAATGGTGGTGCAGTTGATTGGGCTAGTGGTGCTACATATGGTTATATTAGAAATAGTATTTTCACTGATAATACTGCAAATGGTAAAGGTGGTGCAGTACACTGGAGTGGTACTAATGGTATTATTGCTAATTCTAAGTTCATAAACAATAAAGCTACTGGTGCTAATAATGGTAATGAAGGTGATGGTGGTGCAGTTATATGGACTGGTTCAAATGGTATTGCTAGAAACTGTACCTTTATCAATAACAATGCATCAAGACGTGGTGGAGCTGTTTATCTACAAGAAAGTGCAACAACAGGTAATTGTACAAATACCACTTTTGATAACTGTACATTTGATGCTAACTTCGCAGGTACCAACGGTGGTGCTGTAGATTGGCACGAAGGAGCTCATGATGGTAATCTATTAAACTGTATATTTGAAAACAATATTGCTAAAGCAAATGGTGGTGCAGTATACTGGAGAGGACATGGTGGAGAAATTATAAATTCAAACTTCACCAACAATACTGCTAAAGGTTTAGTTACTGGAGCTTATGGTAATTCTGGTGATGGTGGTGCAATATTCTGGGCAGGATTAGATGGTGTTGTAGATAATTGTAGATTTGTAGATAATAAGGCTATAAAAAACACTGATATGAATGACAGTGGTCGTGGTGGAGCAGCATATATTGGGTCATGTGATCATGGAAATAAAAACATTACTATAAATAATTCATACTTTAAAGAAAATACTGCTGGTAGTAATGGTGGTGCTGTTGACTGGTATCGTGGTGCTGTTGATGGTGCTATTTTTAATTCTATTTTCGAGGACAATGTAGCTAACAGGTCTGGTGGAGCTGTTCACTGGAGTGGTCATTATGGTACTGTAAGTAATTCTAATTTTACTGGTAATAAAGCTCTTGGTATAGTTATCTCTGAAATCGGAGGAGTTATCGGTGGAGGAGATGGTGGTGCTATTATTTGGGTAGGAAGTCACGGTATAGTTAAAGATAACTGTCAATTTATTGATAATTTTGCTCAATATCGTGGTGGAGCTATCTTCTTGCATGGTAACAGTACTGAAAATTGTACTAACACTACTGTAACAAATTCTTACTTTGAAAATAATGTGGCTGGTTTGAATGGTGGTGCTCTTGATTGGCAACATGGTGCAAACAACGGTAGTGTATCTTATTCCACTTTCATAAACAACACTGCTTGGAGATCTGGTGGTGCAATCTACTGGAGTGGTATTGAAGGAAATGTAACTTACTGTGAATTCATTGAAAATCATGCTACAGGTAATGTAACACAACACGATAAAGGTGTGGTTGTATATACCACTAATGGTGGAAATGGTGGTGCTATTACATGGACTGGTGCCCAAGGTTATGTTTACCAGACCAATTTCACAGCAAATACTGCAGAAAGATTAGGTGGTGCAGTATACTTGCAATATTCCACAGATTTATTATGTGAAAACAATACATTTGATACATGTAATTTTAAAGACAACGTTGCTGGTTTGAATGGTGGTGCTATTGGATGGCTTGAAGGATCTGTAAACGGTCTTGTAATCAATGTAAATTTCACTAACAATACTGCTAAAGCAAATGGTGGAGCTATATTCTGGCATGGAACAAACGGTACAATCAAACACTCAACATTTAATAATAACAGGGCAACTGGTGAGAATTGGCAATACACTTACGATATTACAATGGAAGATGTTAAAATCATAAATGATAAAACTGAAGCAGAATTCATATTAACTGCTCCTAATGATTCAGATATCGACAAACTGTATGTAATTAACGAAACAAAATCTAGTGATATTCAACACTTTTCATCTTATGTTGCTGTTCGGGATGGTGAAAATTACATTTGGAAAAAATTAGACCAAGTTGACATTCAAACTTCAGAATCAATTATTTCTCCTGTCGACTGGGGTATTGACCAGTACTTCGGTGGAGACGGAGGTACTATCCTTTGGAGTGGTGATATAGGTTTAGTTGAAAACTGTACTTTCATAGATTCCAACTCCGCACGTCGTGGTGGTGGAGCATACATGACAGGTAGTTACTATGTAACATATAATGACTGTTACTTTGAAAACTGTACTTCAGGTACTAACGGTGGAGGAGTTGACTGGCTGGCAGGTGCAAACTACGGTAAAATATACAACTGTATATTCAACAACACTAGGGCTGCCCGTTCAGCAGGTGCTATTTACTACGACGGTTGGTATGGTGAAATGGAAAACATTACCGTTATCGGCACAAAATCCTGGGGTGGATCTTTACCTAACAGCACTGATGGAAAAGTAAAATATGCAGGATGGGATTCTTCACATTGGGATACAAATACCACTGGTGGTGATGCTGGTGCTATCATGTATACCGGTTCATATATTACAGTTAAAAATGCTACTTTCATAAACTGTACTTCAGTCGGTCGTGGAGGAGCAGTCTTTTTACAGGATAACCATGATGTGACCTTTGAGTTATGTGTCTTTGAAAACAACTATGCAATGGGTGTTGCAAATAATACTTGGGCAAACTACACTCAGGAAAGAGATGAATCTAATGCGGATACTGCGGTTGATTATAAACTAACAGGTCATGGTGGGGCAGTTGCATTTGACGTAAACGCGAAAGACTGTGAAATTAAAGATTCTAATTTCACAGCTAACCTTGCTCGCCGTAATGGTGGTGCAATTAACTTCGATGAAGGATCTATCAGCAACACAATTATAAACTGTTCTTTTGATAACAACACTGTATACGACGACGGTGGTGCAATTAACTTCGACCACGGTTCTGATTTCTGTTCAGTATATAATTCAACATTCTATAATAATACAGGTTTAGGTAGATTCGGTTCAACTACTAAAGGTGGTACAATCTGTCTTACAGGTTCAAATATTACTATTTCAGGATCCGAATTTATTTTAGGTGCTGCATATGCAAATGAAGCTGAAGGCGCAAAAATTTACCAAACCGATGGTGGAGCATTATTTATCACAGGTAACTATGTAAATATTACTGATTCATTATTTGACTCCTGTTTCACTCCGAATTTTGCTGGTGCAATTAAAATTATTGGTAACTTTACTTTACTTGACAACTGTAGTTTCATAAACTGTACTGCGCCTATTTATGCGGGAGCGGTTTATGTAGAAGGTAATTCCGTTTTAATTAATAACTCCAATTTCTCTGAGTGTATTTCAGAAGTTGGTGGTGCAATATATATTGCAGGAAATTATTCCAATTTAATCAATTCATTTATAACTAACTGTTCCAGTTCAGATTCAGCTGGTGGTGTATATATTTCAGGTAATGATGCAGATATTAACGGAACTACATTTATAAATTGTAATACTACCGGTACTCATGGTGGAGCCATATGTATATCTGGAGATAATGTTACAGTAATAGATTCCAGTTTTGTAAATTCCAGCGCGCTTTATTGGAATAAGGCTGAAGATAAAGGTGCTGTAGCCGGTGCTATGCATATATCTGGTGATTATGCAAAAGTTATTAACTCAACTTTCACTAACAGCTATGCTACTGATGATGGTGGTGCAATATCCATTGAAGGTCATGACTGTAAATTATACAATTCTACTTTCACTTCAAGCATTGCCGGAGATGATGGTGGAGCAATC
>JAFUBV010000331.1 GCA_017460025.1 Methanobrevibacter sp.
TAATGTATTAACGGGTTTAGGTTTTTAGATTCAATTTCAGGAAATTCCTGCAAATATCTTTTTAAGTTAAATGATGGTGAAGGAAGCTTGTTTTCCTTATATCCATAAAACAAATAATGAACCAGAGGATCCATTCCGCTTTTTTTAATATGTGGATAAGTCTTTAAATAATATTTTTTATCAAACAAGCCAGAATGCATAATTTTATCATAACTTTCCTGATAGAGTCTAGCTTTTTGAACATTGAATTTGGATTTAATTAAAAAATCTTTAAAACTAACCATATTAAACACTACTTTACAAAAATTTAATTCTTTTCTGTTTAGATTTATTGTTTAACTCATTTATAATATTATTTTTTTCAGCGAATAAACTTGCAATTTCATCATTTGTAATGAATTCCAAATCGAAATCAATTGTTAAATTTGAATTGGAACTCTTTTCTAGTGTATAATTTGGATCCAATGTTGTAAAAATCTGATAATCATCATTGATTGAATTATCACAATTTGCATCAATGACATTTAAGTTGTTGATTCGGGATTTGATGAAAGCACCTTCCACAGGATCAAAGCGCAGATTAGCAATGTTTGAAAACTCGCTTAAATCAAAATCCAGCCTATTGTTTTTTTGTGGAACATATTCTATAGAAATCCTGGAATCTTCACAAAAGCCACTACCTTCATCCACATAAACACTGGCAATAGATTTAACTTTAGACAATCGATTGAAATATTTATATTTGGCTAAAAACAAATCGCTTGATAAAATCTGCAAATCCAAGCATTCATCCATATAAAAAGTTGGAAATGATGGGAATAACTCTTTAAAATAAGTTAAGTCATCCTCTGTTATTTCTCCAACAGACTCTTTTAGTTTATCAACTATCAGCAGCTCATCGGTCACAGACCAGTTATAATAAAATAAAAAGAACAGAACATCATTGATGAATTTAATAATCAATAGCTTAATTTGAGAAAAATAATCCGAATAAACATTTTCCAGTTCAAATAATAATTTAATTGATTTAGATAAGTCCAAAAGGTTTTCAACTGCAATATTTTCAGTTATTGAAGAAGAGTTTTTTCTATAAAAATAAGTGGAATCCTTGCTTAAAAATATTCTTTTAGCATTTGACAAGACATTGCTTGTAACAATATTATCCTCATAAAGGCCTTCGGAATAATTTAAATACTTGAATAAGCTTTTATGATAAATTTTGTTCCAGGCGGAAGTCAATAAAAATATTTCGGGAAAATCCCTGATATCTTCAAGAACCTTATTTTCATCCGCATTTTGATTATGGATGCTTGGCGGTTCGACATGACCGTCCTGTGTGAAAACTTCCCAATTGTATATCAATAAATCACAATCAGAATCCTTTAACTTTTTAATTGAATCCTCATAAGTATTCAATGAAATAAAATCATCACTGTCAAGAAAAGTAACGAATTCTGAAGTAGCATGAGAAAGACCCGCATTTCTGCTTAATCCCAATCCCTTATTCTCTTCATTATTCATTACTTTAATTGAAGGATGTTTTTCAAGGTATTGATTGACAATGTCCATGCTGTTGTCGGGAGTGGCATCATTGACAATGATTACTTCCATATTTTCAATGCCCAAGCTTTGATTGACAACAGAATCCAGACACTGGCCAATATATTTCTCAACATTATAAACTGGGATAATAACACTTATTTCATAACTCATAATTTCACTAATCTTTTAAATATGCCTTCTGAGGCATCTTTCTTATTTAACTGTTGTTTCATTGATTGATTTTAATCCAGTAGTTCATTTGATAAAGTTTCAAAATGTTTGGCTAAAAATTCATAGTTAAATTTTTCAAAATTCAAATCGAAAATTTCATAATTATCAGAAATTTTTATTGATTTGTAGAATGACTGGTCTTCATAATGCCATCCATCAAAACTGTCAACATCCGATAATTCAAAACTGTCATAATCTTTCTTCATAGAGTCTAAAAATTTATTTTTTAAATCAGACTGCAGTCTTAAATATACATATTTTAAATTTACAATAACAAAGAGTAACCAATCTTTTTTAACTTTATTATAGATATTGGAATCGATTAGATTATTTTTAGTAGATTTTAAAATATTAAATATATCAAAAGAGCCTTCATCACCACTTGTTGAAATTGATTGCTCCCTGATACGATAGAAATAAAGATATTCCGGCAATACTGAAACTTTCTCGGCCTTTAAAAATACCTTATAGAA
>JAFUBV010000332.1 GCA_017460025.1 Methanobrevibacter sp.
AAAAATTGCATGGCCTTGAAAATTCTATGAATATCTTCAGATTGCTTTTAATTGATTTGAAGGTAATTTCATAAGTGTTTTCCATATCCAAAGGTATTTCAATTTCAAATGAATAATTGGTTCCGTGCTTGTGGCTTAAACTATATTTGTCTCTTTGAGGAAATTTGACTTCATGAACATCTATCTTTTCATCATTGACATATGTTTCAACCTTATTATTGAACATTGTCGGCAAATTGGCCAGAATATGCAGTCTGTTGTTTATTATCTCATAGACATCAACATATACTGTATTCAGTTTCAGCTCATGAATGATGTCATCTCGAAGCTCATCATATTTGGGGGTGTTCTGCAATTCCTTATATTTAAAAAAGAGTATATATGCTTTTAACAGATTGGTTATGCTTTCCTGGTTGATTATGACATCATCTTCTATATATTGGATGATGCCGTAGAGTTCTTCATGGAGTTTTTCAATTTCCGGTCTTGTTAATATGTTGTTGACTGATGATATGTCAAAAAGCCACTGCAAATCATACATCAGGGTATATTGAATAAATAATGGGACTTCGCCGTATTTTTCAATGCTTTTTATGATTAGGAATTTAAAATAATAGTTCAGCCGGCTTGTGAAATATTCCTTTTTCAAATTGGAGTTGTCTATAAGTGAGGACTTCTCTTCTCTTTTGCGGTAATGGTATTTTCCCCTGTTGCATAATCCGAGTTTAGGATTTTCCAGAAGCATCTGATTTATCAAAACCACATCTTCAGAAGTTGTCAGGTCATGATTGAACTTCAAATCACTGATGCTTTCACGATTGAAAAAACATGATGCGGCTGATAACTGAATATATTCGGGATTTTCAAACAAATCAACAACCTGCTCCTTTTCATATTTAAAATTAAGAATGTGGGCTCCGGTTTTTTCGCCAAAAAAGTATATCGGTATTGAAACCAAATCCACATCATCATGTCTGTTGAAAAAGTTCAAAACGCCGCTAAAAGTTTGGTTTGCAATGTAATCGTCACTGTCAAGGAAATTGATATATTTTCCGCTTGCCTGCTTTAAACCTAAATTTCTGGCCGCAGAAGCACCTAAATTCTCTTCACTATTGATGTATATAATATTTTCAGGATATTTTGCCTTATACTCCTGACAGATCTTGCCTGTATTGTCGGTACTGCCGTCATTAACAAGAATGATTTGAATATTGTTCTTAAAGTTTAGAGTCTGATTGATTATGCTGTCAATGCTTTTGGAAATCCATAAATCAGAATTATATGCAGCGATAATTACAGAAAATTTGAATTGTTTCATTAACAGCCAACCTTAAATAAAATAAGTTATTTTCTTCTTCTTTCAAATTCATCGAAAACTTCATCAATTTCGATTCCTTTATAAACAAGCAGCAGCAATGTGTGAAAAATCAAATCGACGGATTCATAGACAAGATTTTCATCATTTTTACTGGCTATCAAAACTTCTCCTGCTTCTTCAGCTATCTTTTCAAGTATCTTATCTTCAGCTCTCTTATCGCTGTCCTGCATTATTTTTGAAGTATAAGAATCAATGGGATTGTCCCTTCTGCTTTCAAGCACTTCCCATACTTCTCTTATTATTTCATCATTCGCCATGAGCTTCACTGTCCTGAATGCTTTCTGTAATTGCAATTAATGGGTGCTTGTCATCATCAATAATCTTGATGTCTTCAAAGCGGTTGATTCCTGCCTTGTCCGCTGTCTTTTCCATACCTAACTTGATGTCTCGACCCAAATCAACCACATATGAATCGACGGTTTCACATCCCATCTGCTTTGAGGCAACTGCTCTGTGGTGTCCGTCGACTAAAATCCACCTGTCGCCGGTTTTGACCACAATTGCAGGTTCCGCCAAACCCATTTTAAGTTCATATGTTCTTCCTTCAAGTTCATCAGCATAAACCCTGTCCTGTGTAGGTCTTAATTTGTCTGTAGGAACTTTCATCCTTTTTAATGTGGTTTTAATGCCGTATAGCTGTTCCATGGTATTTTTAAAGTAATCCACTTTATTTGGAGTTGATCTTTCAATGTGGGAACGGACCATATCAGTATTTGTAATGATTCCAACCAATGCGCCTTCTTCATCAACAACAGGCATTCTGGATATTCCTCTTCTAAACATTACGCGTGATGCATCGTTTATTGAAAGATTTTCATTAGCGACAACCAGCTTTGTACTCATTATTCCACTTACATAGTCTTGCCAGTCTTTAGCAACAATATCAAAAGCAGTAACCATACCAACAAGCTTTCCGTTTTCAACTACAGGATAACTGTTGTGGTGGCTTTCCTTCATTAATGTAATTATCTGTTCCGTCGGAGTATCCGGTGAAACACTGATAACATTTTTTGTCATATAGTCTTTTACAAATGATTTCTTTGCTGCCATAAAACTAAACCTCTATTCTATGTTTTCTTTTAAAAGTTTAACTGTTTCACCAGGGTCAGCCTTTCCGCGAGTTATTCTCATAACTTGACCTACAAGGAAGTTAAGGGATGCTTTTTGTCCGTCCAAATAATCCTGAACAGCTTTAGGATTTTCATCGATTGCCTGTTTTACAGCAGCCAATACCTCATCATCCTTGACTACACCAAGCAAACCTGATTCCTCTGCAATTTCTTTAGGTGATTTGTCATTGTTTGGCATTTGTTCAATGATTCTTTGACCGGCTTTTGTGGTTATCTCTTTTGCCAATAGCATTTTTAGGAATTCAACCAAGTTTTCAACTGTAATTCCACTGTCTGCATAATCAAGTTTGTTGTATGATAAAACCCTTTTAAGTTCGTCCCTCATCCATTTGGCGGCAAATACGGGGTCAACTTCTTTTACAACCTCTTCATATGCTATAGCCAAGTCAAGCTCTGATGTCAATACTTTAGCTGATTCCTCATCAATGCCGTAATCGTTAACAAACCTTTCCACCTTGTGGTGAGGAGCTTCAGGCATGATGTCCTTTACTTTTTGAATCAGTTCATCTGGAATTTCCATTGGAGGTAAATCTGGATCTGGGATGAATCTGTAATCGTCAGCGTCTTCTTTCAATCTCATTCTTGTTGTAATCATTTGTGATTCGATGTAAGCACGGGTTTCCTGTTGGATTTCAACTCCTTTTTTAATGAGGTTTTTCTGTCTTACAATTTCAAATTTCAAAGCCCTGTAAGCACCTTTGATGGAGTTAACGTTTTTCATTTCAACTCTGTTTCCGCCATTGAGGGAAATGTTTACGTCAGCCTTCATTGAGTTTTCACCACGTGCAGCACCGCTGTACTGCAGTACACGGATGATTTCTTTTAAAAAGTTTCTTGCCTCTTCAGGAGAGGTGATGTCAGGTTCTGTAACGATTTCCACTAAAGGAATTCCTGAACGGTTAAAGTTAACTATACCTCTGTCAGGTTTGTACTGGCCAGGATCTTCTTCAATGTGGATTTCTCTGATTCTGATACCATTCAATTCTCCGTTGATACCGATAGGTACGGAAGTTCTCTGATATCCTGAAGATAAATCCGGATAATCATAGTGTTTTCTCATAAAATAGGTAAAACCTTGATCAATTTCACAGTTAAGCATTAAAGCTATCATCAATGCATTTTCAATAGCGTGTTCGTGGGTTGGTTGTGGTTTTGCACCCGGTAGATTCAAACATACTGGACAAATATTTTTGTTAATTGGCGCCTCATTAAAATTCGTTGGGCAATCACAGAATAATTTTGATTCAGTTTCTAATTGTACGTGTATTTCAAGTCCACACATCATTCTAAAATCGTCGCTAATAATAATTCCTCCTTTGGAAATTTTTTTTTATAATATTATAATATATATGATATTGGACTTATAAAGATTATTGATGACGAGTTATTTTTTAGGAGAACAATTCTTCGTATTTCCTTAATTTTTCTTTTGTAAGGTATGTGTCTAATTCCAATTCACTTTCAGTCTCTTCTAAATCACTGAAAGATAATAATTTTAAACATTTGTTAATGTCAACACGTTTCAATACCTTTTTTGCAAAGGGCCTTTTCGAATCAATGAATGCAATATTTTTAAGAAATTTCCTTACTAATCTGCTATTTAAAATTAACATGGTAATATATGCCAAATCATAATCATCAAAAGACAAAAAGTAACATGTATCATCTAGCATCATTGTTTTTTCACTGTAAACCAATGAGAATATTGGATTCTTGTAAAATCCTGAAATTGCCACTTTATATTTTTTAAAAGAGTAATCTCCAATACCAAAAATACTAAAATCCGGTGCTTTTTCATAAATTGAACTTTTTCTGTTATCAAAAAAGTCCTTATTGTCATTTAAATATTTCCAAGTTTTTGGAGCTTCATTTTCAATATATGTGGTATCTTGCTTTATCTTTTTTTGAGTAATTATTGTAAACATGGAAGTTTCTGTAATAATGGGTTTTTTAAGTTTACTGCCTTTTAATAATGGATATACAAGAGTATCTTCAATATTGACATCTTCATTGTTTTTATTAATTAAATGTTTATCTTCATACATTAACTCCATAACTTTAGCGCAGTCATGTTTCACTCCTTGTCTCCATTCAATCTGACATTCCCCTTCAAGATCAGGGATATCATCAATATTTGAATAAAATTTATCTGATTTAAATCCGAATTTGTATATTGCTTCTGACGGATTTGAAATATCAGCAACTGCACATGTCTTATCTGTTAGTGGTTTGCCACCAAATTGAATTACAAATAAGCAGGCATCAGCATCAATCTTGAATGCTTTATGCGAATTGAAGTTTATCTGTTTAATAAAACTATATGGGATTTCATTTTCAATCAATTCGATGAAAACATTTCTTGAGATAGTTGTTTTACATAAAAATGCGATAGTTGTATTAGTGTCTTTAAATTCATTGATTATCTTTAAAATAACATATTCTGAAATGTCAATATTACTGTTTCTGGACAATGCTTCAAAATCTGTTTTATTTTTAAAATTGGATTGGTTTAAACTGATTTTGGATAATTCACTATTTGTAACTCCTATGGGATTACCTAAAATTAAATATGAATCATTGTTTATATTCTCAAATTTTAAACTGAAAATGTCCTCATTAATTAATGTAATGTTGGGGATTGTTGAATCCACTTCGTTTAAATTCTTTTTGTCAATATCAATTCCAATTAATTTGCTTTCAGGAAACGTATCTGATGCGCTTTTTAAGAAATTGCCTATTCTGCAGAAGGGTTCTATAATAACTTCAGGGTTAATTTTCAAATCATTTTTCAGATACCCGCAGATCTCATCGGTAATGTATATTGGCGTTTGATAATTTCTTAACTCCTTTTTGTTGAATTTTTCATAAGTATGAACTCCATCAACATCTTCGTCTAGATTAATAACATTATTGTACTTTAATCTCCACTGAAATGCATTGGATATTGTTAAATAACCTTGTTCTGGAGGGTTTTTAATTATTTTTTCAGCAAGAATTTCTAATGCAGGATCATCTCCCGGAACATTGCTGTCTTTTAAAATATCAATGATATCTTCTTTGTCAGCATTAAGTTTGATTAATTTACGAAGTATTTTGGTTAAATTGTAATCTCCTGTTTTTTCAGCATCAATGAATATGCAGTGTTTAAAATCAAGATAACATTTATCATTAATGTCTGTCTTTTCATAAACAAAAATTAAGAGATTATGGCCCAGACCATAAATTTTTTGTTCGATATTTTTAAATGGAGATGAACTTTGTGGCTTTTTAACAGATGTTACTTTAATGTCTGTGTTAATATGCAAATCAGGTAAATCAATTCCTCTAGCACTAGAACCGATAGTAACTTCGTATTTGTTTTTCAGGTATTTTTCAAATTCATGTTCAATGTAAGTGCCGACAGCTTTACCGTCAGTAACTCCAATCAAATCTTCATGAGTGGTGTTACTTTCATTTTTGCAAAAGGCAATGGCTTCTTCTTTAAGTTTGCTGACAGTTAATTTCATGGTAAACTCTCCTAATCTTAATCTTTTTCATGATGGCTATTTCAGGTCAAATTTTTATATTATTTTCAGTAATATTAATGCTATAATTGATGAATTAATTTCTCTTAAAATCCTTATCCTCACTGGATTTAAAGTTAATAATGAAAAACACATGTTAATGGGATGATTAATTCGTTAATTAATATTTATTTTTCAATGACTCTTTAATATATCGTTTAATGAACTTATCCAAATCCGGTGAAACGTCACTTTTCATTTCACCTAATTTCTCTTTATCAGTGAATGTTCCTTTAAGTTGTCTTCCTGCCCATTTAACTTCTTCTTCAACTCTTTTACCGTATTTGGTTCCAAACATCTTGAAAAGTGGGAATTTGGTAATTCCGTTTGCTCCGCTCAAGATTAAAATTCCTATGTTTGCAAGGTTATCTATCCATGTTCCGCAGATTATTTCAATTTCCGGAAATTCCAGACGGACTCTTGCAACAACCTGGGCATAGTAAAGTGATGCCGGCTGTGACTGGTCTGCATAAATGGTTTCCTTGTGAGGATTCAGGGAATAGAATATGACTCTGTCAATCTTGTGATTACTGATATAGTCAATAATGTATTCAACATCATCAAGTGTCTCACCAAGACCCAATATTATTGTGATTGCTTTTTTAAAGCCTAAAGAGTTGGCTGTATCGAGCATGTTGCTTATGTCATCAAGGCTTTTGCTTGGACAGACTTCGTTGTGAATCTTTGGATTTGCAACTTCAACCGCTCCGGTGATTCCTTTGATTTCGGATCCGTATTCTGAAAGTTCATCTGTAATTCCGGTATTCAGCCAGACGCCGTCGCCTGTAATGTCTTTGATTGTTGTGGCAATTTCCTTTATTTCCTGTGTGGTGAATGATTTGTATCCTCCGGATAAAAATTCGATATTCCAGTCCAGGCGAGCACACATTTCAGCTTCAGCATAGATATTGTTGACATTGCGTCTTGCTTTTGTCGGATCTTTAATCTTGTCCTTTTGTGTGGACATGTAGCAGAATGCGCAGTCTCCTTTATCACACCACCATGATAAAAAGACCGCTCGCTCAAGTGTGACTAAATCGCCATGATTTTTCAATGTTATCTCATTAGCCTCTTTTATTAAATCGAATATGTTGGAATCCATGGTTTTCAACTTTTTAATTAAATTTATATATTAGTATGTCATAACTAATTAATAGTGTTTTTCTTATGATTTTCAAAAATTATGGGTAAAAAACATAACTTTTATATAGTAGTAAAAATATACTATAAAATACACTGTTTAAAGTCTTTTGATTTTTAAACATGGGTTTTATTTGGTTAAGATGGTGGGTTTACAACCATGCCATCGTAGCTCAGTAGGTAGAGCGTTCGGCTGTTAACCGATTGGTCACAGGTTCGAGCCCTGTCGATGGCGCTTTTTAGGGCCCATAGCTTAGCCAGGTAGAGCGTCCGGCTCATAACCGGAAGGCCATGGGTTCAAACCCCATTGGGCCCATGTTACTAAACTTTTATTCATTTGTGTGCTCCGGTGGTGTAGTCCGGCCAATCATTTCGGCCTTTCGAGCCGAAGACTCGGGTTCAAATCCCGGCCGGAGCATTTAAAAAATTTGTTAAGATTTTTAATGGTTTCTATCTTTCACTTTCGTTTTCAAGCGGGAGTGCCCGAGAGGCCAAAGGGGACAGGCTTAGGACCTGTTGACACAGGTCTACCAGGGTTCGAATCCCTGCTCCCGCATCTGACAATTTTTTTATTTTTAATTCATAATTTATAGCCGGGGTAGGGTAGGTGGTCATCCTCCGGGACTGTGGATCCCGGGACTCGGGTTCGAATCTCGGCCCCGGCCCCATTTATAAACTATTTTTTGGTGTTGTTTTTGGCAAAGAAAGGTTCTGCTGAAGAAAGAGATTTAGTGCATAAACTTTGGGAGAGAAATTTTGCAGCTATGAGAGCTCCGGCTTCTGGGGGAGCTACAAAAAGGCCATTACCGGATGTTGTTGCTGGAAATGGTAAATTATACTTGGCTATTGAGGTTAAAACCACGACCAAAGACAAAATTTACATTGACGAAGATCAAATTGATGCTTTATTGGAATTTTCTAAGATTTTTGGTGCTAAATCATATATCGGCGTCAAGTTCAAATATACTAAATGGTTATTTTTAGAGCCTGAAAATGCTGAGAGGACACGTAATGGTAATTATAAGGTTGAAAAGGATTATGCTTTGGAAAAAGGCCTTGAAATAGATGAAATTGCAGGCATCGATAAGCAAATGAAATTTGAATAATAAACTTTATATACTAATTAAAATATATTAACTATTGTATGTTATGTGTGGGGTTATAGTGTAACCAGGCATCATCTGGGACTCCAGTTGTCTTTGAAGAAATTATACGCGTAACTGAACAGTACTTGTTGTGATGATCAATTGGAGTACTGAGGCAAGAGAAATCCCAGGATCGGGGTTCAAATCCCTGTGACCCCATTTTTATACTAAACTTTTTTTACTACTTTTTATAATAATTAATTTCATGAGTTCTAATAATATTGTTTTTATTCAGGGTTATCATATTGACTGTAATTATTATCTGATTGAGGACATGCTGGTTGACACCGGCTCAGGCTATTATGATGACTATTTGATATCCCAGCTTGAAAAACATGGCGTTAAGCCTGAAGACATTTCATTAGTCGTCAACACACACTGTCATTTTGATCATTTGGGCGGAAACCATCTGTTTGAAAATGCTGAAATAGCTATTCATCATTTGGATGCACTTTCAATCAAAAATAAGGATGATTTGGGAACGTCAATGAATGTGTTTGACAATCCCGGCAACCTAAGGGTTGACATTGAACTAAAAGACGGAGATAAAGTAAGGGACTTTGAAGTCATTCACACTCCCGGCCATACTGCAGGAGGAATCTGTTTATGGGATGGCGTTAACCTGATTTCAGGAGATACTGTATTTTCCAATGGTGGTGTTGGAAGGTTTGATATTGGTGGAAATTATGGTGATTTGAAGGAATCTGTCTATAAATTAACACAATTGGATGCAATTAACCTCTTGCCGGGTCATGGGCCTATTGTCCAAGGCAACGCTAAAGAACATATCAGATTGTCCTATAGTCAATTTTAAACTATTTTTCAAGTTTTTTAGACACTTTGGAAAAGGATCCTCTTTTAACAAGAACGGATACTTTTTCACCACGTGCCAGAGTATTTTTAGGTTGTGGAATCACCAGTTTTCCGTCCTGCTGGTATGTGGCTATTATAATAAAATCTTTTGTTGGTGAAACTTCTTCTATGCGTTTTCCAACTATTTTGTCGTTTGTGATTGTCATATCCAGGATTTCCGCATCCCCTTCACCGAGGGATATCAAATCCGCAACGTTTGGTCTTGTAACTAATTTTTCTAAAAATCCTGCAGCAGTGATTTCCGGACTGATTACGTTGTCGATTCCAACTTCCTTAAATGCCTCTTCGTGGTCAGGGTTACTTACACGGGCAATGATGTTTGGAACGTTGTATTTTCTAACCAGAATGCATGACAATAGGTTTGCTTCGTCATTTCCTGTTGCTGCAATGAAAAAGTCAGCATCTTCAATGTTTGTCTCTTCAAGCAATTTTGAATTTGTTCCGTTTCCACAAATAACCAATGCATCAAGTTCTGCTGCCGCTTCGTTGCATAAAGCTTCATTGTCATCGATTAATGTGAGGTCATATCCGTCATCTATCAGTAAGTTTGCAAGGGACAGTCCCACACGTCCAAGACCCATTATAATAACATACATTCAATCACATCCTTTCATGTTTAAATACAATTATTGTATAGTTCAAATGTAATAAACTTATCTTTTAAATATTTCAAAAACAGCTCTTAGGGTGATTAATACGGGATAGATTTCAAGTCTTCCGGTCCACATGTTGAATATGCTTATGGCTTTAAGCGGGGTTTCAAGGGAAAATACTATTTCTCCAATTTCCATTCCGACATTTCCCTGAATTGACATTATATCAAAGAGGCTTCTGAATGGGTCGTGACCATACAGACAGAACAGTGCCCAGGTAAAGAGTATGCACAGCAAATAAAGGGTTATGTAGTTTCCACTTTGCGCAACAGCCTTTTCCGTAAGTTTCTGTCCGGATATCTGCATAGGTATGACTCTGCCTTCAGGAGACAGAATTTCCCTGATGTGCTTGTATACTCCCTTAAAGAAGGTAATCACTCTCATTAATTTCAATGCACCTACTGTGGAACCGCTTGATCCTCCAACGGTCATCAGTGCCATCAGCACAATCAGCACGAATGATGGCCATGTTGACATAACTTCAAATCCCTGGACTGTAGCTCCTGTTGTTGTAACGGCGGATACCACTGTAAAGAGAAGTTCAATCGGTATGATGTTTGATGCGAAATACAGAATCACTGTTGAAATAGCTATTAGGCTTATCATCACCTTGAACTGCAAATCGTGAATCAATGATTTACCACGGGTTTTGATAACCTTATAATGCACCAGAAAGCTTGTTGCACCCAGAATCATCAGCACTATTGTAATGAAGTAGATGACATCGCTGTGGTAAAATCCTATGTTTGCATTCTTAATGCCCATACCTCCGGTTGATATGATGCTGAATGTGGTACATATGGAATCGAAAACGGGCATTCCTGCAAGCAGATATAAGATTATTCCAAAGGCTGTATAAATCAGATAGATTTTGATGGTTTGTTCCAGTGTAGCTTTGATGGATGGTTTGATACGTTCTTCACGGGCTTCGGATTCATAAAGTTTGGATGATGTGGTTCCGGGACGTGTTAATATGCCGATAATCATAACAACAACCCCTAATCCTCCAACCCATTGCTGGAGTGACCTGAAAAAGAGTATGCTTTGCGGCAGTATTTCCACATTTCTATACATGGTGATGCCGCTTCCGGTTAATGCGGACATACTTTCAAAAACACCGTCTACAAAACCGAGGTTTGTAACCAAAAGCATTACAAGCCCACAGATAATACTTGCCCACAGCCATGCGATTGATGAAATCATCATTCCATGCTTAAGGCGTATTTTGTTTGTGGTGTATTTGTCAAGTGCCTTTATGCAAATGAATCCTATTCCAATTGATATTAAGGCAGGTATGAGATATCCTATAAAATTAAATTCAAAGTATATTAAATCGACAATGATTGGAATTAAACATAAAATTCCAATACCTATCATAATCATACCGGAATTTCTGGCAACAATCATCAAATCGTTTTTATTTATATATCTCATAAATTAACCTGAATATTATTATTACTAATTAAAATTTGAATAAATATATATATAAATTTTTAAGTTAAATATAATATGTAATCTATTCTATGGTGGAACTATGGATAAAAAATCAGTAATATTTCTTGCAATCAGTCTTTTGATACTGGCAGTGATGCTGTGGTTTGTAGGAATAGACGAAGTCATAGGGGCTTTGAAATTCGCTGACCTGACATTAATTGCAGCAGCCATCATTGTTCAGGTATTTACCTATTACCTGTACACATTAAGATGGAAAATACTCAATGGCATTGCAGATATTAACGTGAGCACTTTAAAGTTAATGCCCATGGTATTGGTTGGCCTTGCAGTTAACAACATCACTCCTTCAGGTAGAGGTGGCGGAGAGCCTGTAAGGGCATACATATTGTCCCGTGAAGAGGGATATCCTATGGAGGAGACATTCGCATCTGTTGTTGCGGACAGGGCTTTGGATACTTTTCCTTTTGTTCTTTTAGCGGTTCTAACAATAATCGGAATGACAATTTACTTTGATTTTTCATTATCACTGATTGTTGTCATGATTTTGGCAGTAATAGCTATTGTTGCAATTTTGATTTTATTGATTTACATGTCCATAAATCCCGGTTTTGGCGAACGTGTATCCAATTGGGTAATCGGTCTTGTCAGGAGATTCTATAAGAAGAATTCCGAAGATCTTGAAAATCAAATCCGTGATGTAATCAAAGGCTTTCAGGATACGATGAACCTTGTTATTCACCATAAAAAAGTACTGTATTATGCACTCCCATTGTCCTTTGTAATATGGATATTTGAAATTTTAAGGGTGTATCTGGTTTTTCTTGCATTCGGTGCCAATGTCAGTCCTGTGGTTATTGGAGAAGTCTTCATTTTAGCCTCTCTTGTAGGTATGATTCCGCTTTTGCCAGGCGGGCTTGGTGCTGTCGACGGCATAATGATTATATTTTATTCCGCAGCAGGAATATCATCATCAATCGCAGCGGCCGCTACGGTAATTGAAAGGCTGATTTCATTCTGGATGGCTACAATTATCGGAATGATAATTTTACCGTATTACGGTTCATCAGTTCTTGATAAAATATCATTCGGTTCATCTTCAAAGGAACTTCCCGAAGAAAGTGAAGATGAATAAATAGAAAACTTTATTTTATTTTATATTAAGATATTTTAGTATAGCAAAAAATTAATTTTTTGTATATATGATTGGTGAAATTATGGAAATTAATGGCGTAAAAATACAAGATACCTTTGCTGAAGGTTTCGGAATAAAAGTATCTAGATTAATTATTACTGCTGCTACTAAACATTTAGCTAAAATTGCAGCTACTGAAGCTACCGGATTTGCTACTTCAGTTATCGGATGTCCTGCAGAAGCAGGTATTGACCAATACATTCCTCCAACTGAATCTCCAGATGGAAGACCAGGTTATGCAATTATGATTTGCCACATGTCCAAAAAAGCTTTAGGCGGACAAATCATGGACAGAATCGGTCAATGTGTTTTAACCGCTCCTACTGCAGCTGCATTCAATGCTCTTGAAAGTGAAGAATCCTTCCCAACCGGAAAACAACTCAAATTCTTCGGTGACGGATTTGAAACTGAAAAAGATGTAAACGGTAAAAAAATGCACGTAATCCCTATCATGTCTGGTGACTTCTTGGTTGAAGATGAAATGGGATGGAAAGACGGAGTAGCTGGTGGAAACTTCTTCATCATGGCTGACAGTCAAATGGCTTCAATTGTTGCTGCTGAAGCTGCTGTTGATGCAATTCATGCTGTTGCTGGTGTAATCACTCCATTCTCCGGCGGTATGGTTGCTTCTGGTTCCAAAACTGGTTCCAAATACTCTTTCATGAGTGCATCTACCAACGAAAAAGAATGTGTAACATTAAAAGATCAAGTTGACACTGAATTACCTGAAAACGTATTCGGAAACATGGAAATCGTTATTGACGGTGTAGATGAGGAATCCGTTAAAGCTGCTATGAAAGCTGGTATTGAAGCTGCTTGCCAAGTTCCTGGTGTTATTGAAATTGGTGCTGGTAACTACGGTGGAAGCTTAGGTCCTTACCAAATTCATTTACAAGAGTTATTCTAGAGAGATTAACTCTCTACTCTTTTCTTTTTTTAGTTATTTTCATTATTTCTTTATTTGATAAGTTTTTCCCGATAATTGTTATTTCTTTTTCCAGATCAATGATTAATTTTTCAAAAGTGCTTCTGTCAGGTCCTGAAATTAAATGGGAATGGATATTGTCTACGCTATTGTACAGATTGTTCAGAGCATCTTTAGCATCCTTATTTGTATCCAAATATTTTTTGAACTTCTTGCCGTCTTCCAAATCCATTGTTTTAATGTCACGGCTTAATGGAGTTTCAATTCCCGGAATGTGGTAGTCAATATTTTCAAGGGTGCATCCGTGTTTTGATATGATTTCAAACTCGTCATAAATTTCATCTGTGGTGTGCTTGACTGTCAGCCTTAAAAGATGAGGTTTAGCGGATTCCAAATAAAGGTCTTTTCCGCCGATGATTTCAGGTGATACGATTTTGTCCGCACCTGCCTTTCTGAGGCGTGAAATGTTTTCCAGTTTGCTTGCTCTTGAAACGATCCATGCATCAGGATTGGTTTCCCTGATTGTCAAAACGATAAACAGGTTTGTGACGTCACTTCCTGTACTGATTATCACGCTTCTGCATTTCTCACCAGCCACTTTGGCTATCAAATCATCTTCTGTTGCATCTTTATTAATGACAACCACATTAGATTTCTCTTCGATGCTTTCTGTTATTTCTGAGTCTTTTTCAAAGATAATGACATTTTGATTTCTCTGGTTCAGCTCTTCAAAGACTACTTTTCCAACCCTGCCGTAACCACAAAGAACATAATAATTTTCCATCTGTTCAATTGTTTTCATTTTTCTAGCTCCTTTTGAATATTTGCTCATTTTTTCCTGGAAATTTGTTAAAATAATATTAAATACATAAGCAAGCAATGCAACACCGCCCAAGGCCAATGTTGTTGCAAAAATCTTTTGAATTCCAGTTGTCGGAGTTAAATCTCCATAACCAACTGTTGCCATTGTAACAACAGAGTAATATATGGAATCAATCAAATTCAATCCCATTATGAAATGGGAACCTATTATTCCGTATGCAAATAGAAGAATAATCATAATTATTCCCGTTGTCACATATTTTGTAGGCATCCGTGTTAAAATTTTAAATGTTAATTTTCTCATAAAACAGTTCCTTATTTAAGATATGTTTATTTATATAGGAATTCTATAAATTAATTTTGTGGTGATTTAATGGACCCGATAGATATGATGGTAACGGATGCAAATTGTGAATACTTAGGTTTGTCAAGATTATGTTTGATGGAAGCTGCTGGAAAATCCTTGGGGGAGGAAGTCGCTAAAATTGCTGTTTTTACCTTTGCAAAGCCTGTAAAGGTTGTAATGTTTACAGGTTCCGGGGGAAACGGCGGAGATGCATTTGTGGCAGCACGTTATCTGTTGAACAGAGGTTATGATGTTGACATTTACATGTTAAAAGTTAATATCCACTCATCTGAAGCCAAAACCAATCTGGATGTTTTATTGAATATGAAACCAAGATTATCAAGACTGAACATCCATGACTTAACGGATATTGGGGACTTTAAACTTGATGAGGATGAGGATTTCATAATTGTCGACGGAATTTTGGGAACAGGAATTAAAGGTAATCTTCAAAAAAACATCAAACGGGCCATTGAAGTGATAAACGAGTCAAATGGAATCAAAATAAGCATTGATGTGCCTTCAGGAATGGATCCTTTAACTGGAAATGTGGATGACGTTGCAGTTGTTCCCGACTACACCATAAGCTTTCATAAAATCAAAACGGGAGTGAGGGATGCCGAAGAGGAAGTCGTCGGAGGACTTGTAACGGCGGATATTGGAATACCTCTTGAAGCAGAATACTTCATAAACTATGGTGATTTTTTAAGACTTAAGAACAGGGATTCCACATCACATAAAGGAAACAATGGCTCAGTACTGATTATTGGGGGAAGCAAGGACTATCATGGGGCTCCAGCTATTTCAGGTAAGGCCGCATTTGGAGCGGGCGTTGACCTGGTTTATGTTGCAACTCCGCAAAGCGCCGCAGTTCCGGTGAAATCCGCTTCAGAGGATTTGATTGTAAAATCTATGGAAGGAGAATATCTTTCATTGAATAATCTGGATGAAATTCTAGAATTGGCAGAAAAGGTTGATGCAGTATTAATCGGACCCGGTTCATCCATAAATGATGAAACATCAAAACTGTTCAACGTTTTAGTTACAAAAATCAAAAAGCCGATTGTTTTGGATGCGGACGCTTTAAAGCAGATTGAATTATCACTCATTAAAAATAATGATAATATTGTTCTGACTCCTCATTTGGCCGAATTTAATAAATTTTTCAAGTCAAATCTGCATCTTGATTTGGACAGCTATGACTTTAAAAAAGTCGATGAGAATATCGCTGATTTTCAGCTGGTAACTAAAGCCATCAAAGGCACTGTAATCATCAAAGGCAAAAATGACCTGGTTTTATCAGGTTCCAAATTCAGAATCAACTCTTCAGGAAATGCCGGAATGACTGTTGGAGGAACAGGCGATGCCCTTGCAGGAATTGTCGTGGGATTGCTCTCACAGGGACTAAATCCCTTCGACAGCGCATGTTTGGCGGCATTCATCAACGGTCTTGCAGGAGAGAAGGCCTATGAAGTTAATGGAAATGGATTTTCAGCCAGTGATCTGGTTTCATATATTGGAAACGTGATTAAAGATGGATTATGTTAAGGCAATCTTTAAGAAAAGACCTAACAGGTTTATAGCGGAAGTGGAAATCGACGGTGAAATCCAGATAGCTCATGTGCCGAATACCGGTCGCTGCAGGGAATTGCTTGTTGAAGATGCAGCGGTATGGCTGAAGCCATCAGACAATCCAAAAAGAAAGACCAAATACAGTCTGCATTTTGTCGAGAACCGTGGTCATCTGGTATCAATTTACTCTCAGCAAGCTAATGAAATTGTATATGATGCAATCAAAAGTGGTAAAATAAAAGAGCTTTCGGGCTATGATTATCATCAAAGGGAAAAGACAATAGACAATTCAAGGATAGATATATACTTGTCCAATGAAAATGGTGAAGAATGCTTTGTTGAAGTCAAGGGTGTTACTCTTGTGGTTGGACTTGAAGCAAGATTTCCCGATGCACCGACAGAAAGAGGAACAAAACACCTGAAAGAACTGATAAAGCTTAAAAAAGAAGGTTTCAGAACTGTTGTGTTTTTCCTAATCCAGCATCCTTTAGGCAAATCCTTTAGACCGAACTGGGAAAATGATCCCGTATTTTCACAGACACTTAATGAAGCATATGAAAACGGTGTGGAGATATTAGTTTATAAATGTGATAATCGTTTGGATGGTATTGATTTGCTTCCAGAATCTATTGATTTTGATTTAAGTCAATAATATTTCTTTTTTTATTAATTTTGTAGTTAAATTTATATAT